>DASVMH010000174.1:0-6251 GCA_036384455.1 Marmoricola sp.
CCGCGTCGTTGGTCAAGGTCAGCCGTCGGCCGTTGATCCCCAAGAACGTCACCATCGCGGTGAACGCGAGGCGCTTGTTCCCGTCGACCAACGCATGGTTCTTCACCACCGAGTGCAGGAGTGCGGCCGCCTTCTCCTCCAGCGAGGCATAGGCATCAGCGCCGTAGACACTCATCCGAGGGCGCTGTACGGCCGATTCGAGCAGTCCGATGTCGCGCACCCCCGGCAAGCCGCCGAGGGTGCGTTCGGCGATGTGCAGAAGGTCGTCGAGGTCCAGGTAACGGATCCCGCCGGTCATCGGCCGAGGCGCTCGATCGCGTCGGCATACCGGTCGAGCTCGACATCGAGCACATGGGCGATGTCGATGCGTCGCGCGTTCTTCTCGAGGTACTGGTCGACGGCACGCAGCGCAACCGACTGCATGGAGACACCCTCGGACTCGGCCTGCTCACGCAGAGCAGCGGTCTGTGCGTCACTGAGGCGGAGGGTCATAGCCATGCGATGATGATATCACTCCGGTATCACCTCGTCAGGCCGGCGGGACCTCGCGGTCGCGCAGACCCTTGGGGTCGAGCATCTCGCGGATGAGCATCAGCTCGCCGACCGATGGTTCGCGCGTCGTGGGGACGTCGCCATCGACCACAGCGAGCTCGAACCCGGTCGCCTCCCGGACCTCGTCGACCGTGACGCCCGGGTGCACCGACAACAGCCGCACGGTGTCGTCGGGACCCCGGACGTCGAAGACGCCGAGGTTGCTGACGATGCGGTGGATGTCGTTGTACTTCGACGCAGCCGGCCCGGCCTCCTTGGCGAGCTTGGGGCCGACGCCCGAGACGATGTCGACCGACTCGACGAAGACACGGGGGGAGTGCTTGGGCACCCAGTAGGACGTGCGGTTGTTCACGGTGTTGCCCGGAGCGCCGCGCGACCCGAGCAGTTGCCTGGTCGGCCGGGCGAAATCGCCGATCGCGGAGATGTTCTGGTTGCCGTGCCGGTCGACCTGGGTCGCGCCCATCATGACGTGGCGCTTGCCGTACGCCACGACGTCGAAGACCCGGCGGAAGGGGATCCAGCCCTCGACGACGTCCCCCTTGGCGAACAGAGGAGGTACGCCGCCGAGGAAGAGGGACTCGCCGTCGGAGATGACCAGGTCGGGGTTGGAGGTGAGCTTCGCGAGGCGTACGCCCAGGGTCGGGAGCATCCCCATGGGGCTGCCGAAGATCTCGCCGTCCTCGGCGAACGCGTCCGCGATCGCCGCGGCGCACACCTCGGCCCTCGTGCTGGTGCTCATCGGGCGTTCTCCTGACTCCATGCGGCGACGGCGGCCTGGTAGCCGGCCTCATCGGTCTCGAGGAAGCGTTCCTTGAAGGTGGCCCAGGCCTCGGGGTCCTTGGTGCTGGTGGCGTAGTGCTTCTGGAACGCCTCGTCGCGCTCGTAGTCGGGCACGCAGTTGGTGAAGTGCGCGCCGTTAGGGGTCTCCACGACACCGTCGACCATCATCCGGTGGATGAGGAGCCGTTGCACCGGAGCCGCCACCGTCAGACCGGCCGTGTCGGTGATCTGCTCGCACGACACGTACGCCGTCTTCGCCGCCATGCAGAACAGGTCGTCGAAGTAGGGGTCCGGGCCGAGGTAGGTCGCGTTGCCGTGGACGTCGGCGCGGTTCATGTGCACGAGCGCGACGTCGAGCTCGAGGGCTGGGACGGCGACGAGCTCTTCATGGTCGCCGTTCGCGTCGGCGTACGGGCTGGTCACCAGGGACAGGTCGGGGTTGTTGCGCAGCACGTCCGAACCGAGCCCGGCACGCATCGGCAGGAAGGGCAGCCGCTCGGCGGCCGCCTTGAGGCCGGTCTGGAACATGCCCTCGTCCCACTCGTGGATCTCAGGGATCGTGGCGTTCTGGCGGGCCTGGCCGAACAGCGGTTCGAGCGGGACCGTGTCGAGGGACACGAAGGCGTACACCAGCTTCTTGATCTTGCCCGCCTCGGCCAGCAGCCCGACGTCGGCGCCGCCCCAGCTCACGATCGTCAGATCCTTGAGCGTGGATCGCCGGATCGCGCGGACCAGGGCCATCGGCTTGCGCCGCGGACCCCAGCCGCCGATCCCGATGGTCATTCCGTCCTCGAGGGTGGCGACCACCTCGTCGATGGTCATCTGCTTGTCGCGTGGTCGACTCATCGGGCGCGCCCTCAGATCCGCTCGATGATGGTGCCGGTCGCCATCGCGCCTCCGGCACACGCCGAGAGCAGCGCCGTCGAGGCGTCACGGCGCTCCAGCTCGTGGAGGGCGGTCGTGATCAGGCGTACGCCGGTGGCACCGACCGGGTGGCCCAGGGCGATCGCGCCGCCGTTGACGTTCGTCTTGTCGAGGTCGGCGCCGGTCTGGATCGCCCACGAGAGCACCACCGAGGCGAAGGCCTCGTTGATCTCGAACAGGTCGATGTCGGAGACCGACATCCCGGCCTTGGCGAGCACGGCCTTGGACGCGTCGCCCGGGCCGTCGAGGTGGTAGTACGGGTCCGCACCGTGCAGCGTGTGCCGCACGATCCGCGCTCGCGGCTTGAGTCCGAGCGAGGCGGCCAGATCGCTGTCCATGAACAGTGCGGCGGAGGCGCCGTCGGTGATCTGGGAGGACGTACCTGCGGTGTGCATGCCGTCGGGGAGCACCGTGCGGAGCCCCGCGAGGCCCTCGAGCGTGGTGTCGCGAGGACCTTCGTCGGTCTCGATCAGCGCGGTCTCGCCGGTGGGCTCGCCCGTCTCCTTGTCGATGACCGGAGCCGACAGCGGGGCGATCTCGCGCCTGAAGCGACCCTCATCAACGGCGACGCGGGCCTTCTGTTGCGACGCGAGGCCGAACCGCTCGAGGTCCTCCCGGGTCAGGCCGCGGTTCTTGGCGATCCGGTCGGCGCCCTCGAACTGGTTGGGCATGTCGATCGACCACGAGTCGGGACGGGGGTCGCCGGTGCCGGGAGGTACGTTCGCGCCGAGGGGGATGCGGGACATCGACTCGACACCGCAGGCGATGCCGACGTCGATGGTGCCGGCGGCGATCATGTCGTTGATCAGGTGTGCGGCCTGCTGGCCGGAGCCGCACTGGGCGTCGATGACGGTGCCGCCGGTGTGCTGGGGGAGTCCGGCGTGCAACCAGGCCCGGCGGACCATGTCGTTGGACTGCTCGCCGGCCTGGGTGACGCACCCGCCGATGACCTGTTCGACGAGCTCGGGGTCGACGCCACTGCGGTTGAGGACCTCGCGCTGGACGAAGCCCAGCAACTCGCTCGGGTGCAGGGCGGCAAGCCCGCCCTTACGTTTGCCGAGCGGGGTGCGTACGACGTCGATGATCACCGGGTTTCCCATAGCGACAAAAATAGAACACGTTCTCATTGACGCCAAGAGCAGGGGCCGGTGACCGGGATCACGACACGCCGCGAAAATCCGTACCGAAAGTATGGTCAAACGTTCCGGGCGTATGTAGTGTGAACTAGAACGTGTTCCAGAAACGCACCGGAGGCCCTAGTGACCGAGACGCTCAACCTGCCCGTCGGATTCGACCCGACCGATCCGGTCCTCTGTGAGGAGCGGATCCCGCTGCAGGAGTTCCTCGAACTGCGTAAGACCGCCCCGGTGCACTGGGTGGAACAGGCTCCGGAGGCGCGGGCGGGATTCCTCGACACCGGCTTCTGGGCGATCAGCCGACACGAGGACATCTCGGCGATCTCCAAGAACAGCAAGGACTTCTCCGCCAACGAGAACGGCGTGATCATCCGGTTCGCGCCCGACATGACGCGTGAGCAGATCGAGTTGCAGAGCGTCATGCTCGTCAACCAGGACCCGCCCGACCACACCAAGCTGCGCCAGATCGTCAGCCGTGGCTTCACGCCGCGTGCGATCGGTGCGCTCGAGGCGGTGCTGCAGGAGCGGGCCAACACGATCGTCGACGAAGCGATCGCCCGGGGCGAGGGCGACTTCGTCTTCGAGGTCGCCGCCGAGCTCCCGCTGCAGGCCATCGCCGACCTGCTGGGCGTACCGATGGAGGACCGGCGCAAGCTCTTCGACTGGTCCAACCAGATGCTTGCCTACGACGACCCGGAGTACAACGCCGATCCGGCCACCGCGGCTGCGGAGATCCTGGCCTACTCGATGGCGCTGGCCGACGAGCGCCGCAAGAACCCCGCCGAGGACATCATCTCCAAGCTGGTCAACGCCGACCTGGACGGCGAGAGCCTGACCGACGACGAGTTCGGCTTCTTCGTGATCCTGCTGGCCGTGGCCGGCAACGAGACCACCCGCAACGCGATCACGCACGGGATGATGGCCTTCTTCGAGCACCCGGACCAGTGGGAGTTGTTCAAGAGGGAACGGCCCACCACGATGGTCGACGAGGTCATCCGCTGGGCCACCCCGGTCACGGTCTTCCAGCGCACCGCCCTCAACGACGTCGAGATCGGCGGGCAACTGGTCAAGAAGGGCGAGCGCGTCGGGCTCTACTACGCGTCGGGCAACCACGACGCCGATGTCTTCGAGGACCCGGACACGTTCAACATCCTCCGCGACCCCAACCCGCACCTGGCCTTCGGCGGTCACGGCGCGCACTACTGCATCGGTGCCAACCTCGCCCGTCTCGAGGTGAACCTGATGTTCAACACCATCGCCGACCGGATGCCGAACATCAAGCAGATCGGCAACCCCCGCCGCCTCCGCCACGCCTGGATCAACGGCATCAAGGAACTCCCGGTCTCCTACGTCGGCTGACGCCGAGGTCTCAGCGCATCTGGGTGCCGACGGTGGCGCGGACGGTGTCGATGGCGTCCCAGTCGTTGACGTGCATGCCGGCGACGACGAGGTCGCCACGCAGCCACCAGACGCGGAAGACGCGCTTCTCGACCGGGCCCTCGGTGTCCCCGTTGATCACGACGCGGTCGAAGCCCTCGCGGCCCGGGTTGCCGACGTACTCCAGGCCGAGGTCGTACTGATCGGTGAAGAAGTACGGCAGGTCGTCGGCGACCGCGTCCTCACCGAGGAGTCCGGCTGCTGCCACCGCACCGTGCTTGCGCGCGGTGTCCCAGTGCTCGACCCGTAGCCGACCGAGCGTCGGGTGGTCGACGTTGGCGACGTCGCCGGCGGCGAACACGTCGGCGGCAGACGTACGCAGGTGGGCGTCGACCAGGATGCCGTTGTCGACGTCGAGACCGGCAGCCTCGGCCAGCTCGACCGCCGGCGCCACGCCCACCCCGACAACGAGCGCGTCGACCGATGTGCGGGTGCCATCGCCCTCGACGACGGTGGCCGAACCGTCGGCGGCCTCGATGGCCTCGATACTCACTCCCAATCGCAGGTCGACGCCGTGTTCGCGGTGGAGCTGGGCGAAGAGCTCGCCGACCTCGTCGCCCACCACGCGCTGCAGGGGGACATCCGCCATCTCCCAGACGGTCACGGCGCATCCGGCCAGCCGCGCGGCCGCGGCGACCTCCAGGCCGATCCACCCGGCGCCGATGATGCCGATCCGGCTGCCCTCGCCGAACGTGCCCTTCAGCCGGGTTGAGTCGTCCAGCGTGCGCAGGTAGTGCACATCCGCGCCACTGTCGTCGGCCATGGCCAGGTGACGCGCAGTGGCGCCGGTGGCCAGCAGGAGTCCGCGGTAGCCGATCTCGGTTCCACCCGCTGTGACTGTGTGCCGTGACGTGTCGACGGAATCGACCCGGGTGCCGGTGCGGACATCGACGTCATGTTCGGAATACCACTCGGAGTCGTGGACGAACGCCTTCTCGGCCGGGTCGTTGCCCATGAGATAGGCCTTCGACAGTGGTGGCCTCTCGTAGGGCAGGTGCGGCTCCTCGGCGAAGAGCGTGATCGGGCCGTCGTAGCCGCGTTCACGCAGCGAGGTGACGGCGGTGCCGGCGGCGAGGCCGCCGCCGACGATCACGATGGGAGAGGTGGGGTCATTCATGTGGTCCTCCGATCACGGGTGAGGGACAGGAATTCGGCGCGCGCGGACGGGTCCTCGCGCAGGTGACCGCGCAGCGCCGCCGTCACCGTGCGCGCTCCTTCGGCGCGGGCGCCACGCAGGCTCATGCAGGAGTGTTCGGCCTCGATCACGACGCCGACCCCGCGAGGCGAGAGGCGCTCCTGCAGATGGTCCGCGACCTGTGTCGTCAGGCGCTCCTGGGTCTGGGCACGACGGGCGAAGAACTCCACCGTACGCGCGAACTTCGACAGTCCGAGGATGCGTTCTCCTGGCAGGTAGCCAACATG
>DASVMH010000175.1:0-8634 GCA_036384455.1 Marmoricola sp.
CGCCGACCGTGTCGTGCCGGCGGGCCGCAACGAGCCCGAGGTCGCCCGGGAGCTCTTCATCCGGCACGCGCTCGTCGATGGCGACTGGAACGCCCGGCATCGTTTCCTGCAGACGAACCGGCGCCTGCTGGACGAGGCGGAGGAACTCGAGCATCGGGCCAGGCGTCGCGGCATCGTGGTGGACGAGGAGACGCTGGTGGACTTCTACGACGCCCGCGTCCCGGCGGACGTCGTCTCGGGTGCCCATTTCGACGCCTGGTGGAAGCAGGCCCGGCACGAGCAACCCGATCTGCTCACCTTCGACCCCGGAATGCTCGTTCGCGACGAGGCTGCTGCGGCCGCGGCCGAGTTCCCTGACACGTGGCAGGAGGAGCGGCTCACGCTGCCGTTGAGCTACCACTTCGAGCCCGGGGCGGCCCGCGACGGGGTGAGCGTCGACGTACCGCTCGCGACGCTCAACACCGTCGCCGCGGAGCCCTTCAGCTGGCAGGTTCCCGGGATGAGGTACGACCTCGTCGTCGCCCTCATCCGCGGCCTCCCCAAGCAGCTGCGGGTCAACTTCGTGCCCGTTCCTGACGTGGCCCGTGCGTTCCTCGCCGATGTGTCGCCGGGGGAGGAGTCGCTCACCGAGGCGCTGAGCCGTTACCTGCGCGGCCGGACCGGCGTGCACGTGCCGGCAGACGCGTGGGACCGGACCGCCGTTCCCGGGCACCTGCTGCCGACGTTCCGTGTCGTCGCCGAGGACGGTTCCGTGATGGCTGAGGGCAAGGATCTCGATGTGCTGAAGGAGCCGCTGGCCCGTGACCTCGCGCGCGCCCTCGACGCCGCCGCCGGCGACTCCGACCTCACGGTCAGCGGAGCCACGTCCTGGACCTTCGGCACCCTCCCGTCGACCTACGCCGCGAACCGCGCCGGCCACGAGGTTCGCGGATTCCCCGCCCTCGTCGATGAGGGATCGAGCGTCGGTGTCCGGATCCTCGGGCGAGAGGACGACGCGCTCGCCCACCATCGTCGGGGCCTGCGACGGCTGCTCATGCTGGAGGTCGAGTCGCCCGCCTCCTCGCTCGTCGGCGCACTCGACAATGCCGAGAAGCTGGCGCTGGCTGCCTCGCCGTACCCGAACGTCGCCGCGCTGATCGATGACTGCGTGCTCGCGGCCGTGGGCGAGGTGGTCACCGACCCGGTGCGCGACCCGCAGGCGTACGACCACCTGCTCGCCGGCGTCCGCACGGGCCTGGTCGAGCGCAGCCGGGCCGTGCTGGGGCAGGTGGTCCGTGTGCTCGGCGACTGGCGGGAGACCGACCGGCTGCTCCACGGTCGGGTGGAGATCGGAGAGCTGTCCGCGATGACGGACCTGCGCGCGCAACTCGGCCGGCTGTTCTCGACGGGTTTCGTCGCTGACGCCGGTCCCGCGCTCGCGCACTACCCGCGCTACCTCGCGGCGATGCGGCTGCGCGCCGAGCACTTGGCGGCGGATCCGCATCGCGACCGGTTGTTGCAGGAACGGGTCGCGGCGCTGCAGGACTCGTGGCAGCATCGCATCGATGCGCTGGCCCCCGGGCAGCCGCCGACCGACGACCTCGTGCGTGCCCGCTGGCAACTCGAGGAGTTCCGGGTGAGCCTGTGGGCGCAGCAGCTCGGCACCGCCGAGCCGGTCAGCGATCAGCGGATCCGGAAACTGCTGGGCGGGTGAGATCGGGTGCGCCGGGCCGGGAGCGCCTCACGGCGCGTGGCCGCTCGTAGCGGCTGAAGTTGGGACCCGGGGCTGCCACGGCCCGGCGCGAGAGCGACTCTACTGCGCCGGCCCAACGGGGTCGCGCAATTCGGCGGTTCGCATCAGCCGAGTCGCCCGTCGAGCTCGAGCCGCGCTGCCTGCTCCAACTGGCCCGCGAGGGTGAGCAGGCGGGCACCCGAGAGGTTCGCGCCGTGGCCGCGGTCGTCCTCGGCCCGCCCGGTCGCCGCCACCCGGGCGAACGCTGCGGCTCGGAACAGCGTGTCGGCGAAGTCGCCCACGACGACCCCGGAGAGCACCGAGTCGATCATCGTGCGCACCTCGTCGGGCCCGGGCGGCTCCTTCACCCCGGAGATCACCTCCGATACGGGGGCGAGCCGGCGGCCGAGCTCGAACTCCCGCGCGGCACCGGCCGGATCGGCGTGGACCCAGGCGCGCAGCAGATACAGCCTCCACACCGCCCCGGCGAGCGAGTCGGCCGGTGCATGTGCCCACAGCGACGCGAGACTGTCGAGTCCCTCCGTCTCCGCGAGATGGACCACACGGTCGACCAGCGCGGGGTCGGAGGACTCGTGCCCCCCGCGTACGAGCGCCCGCGCGGAGCGCTCCGCAGCCTCGCTGAGCAGCGCCGGATCGCCGCCGTCCTCGATCTGCTCGAAGAGCTCGGCCCCGGGGAGCGACGGACGGTGGAAGCGCATGGCACCAGAGTAAAGGTGACGTGGATCGCGGCCCCGGAGGCGGCGGATCGAGGACACGGGCCGCTATCGTGACGAGTCGTCGGTCCAATTCATCCACGTGCAGGGGGTCCGTACCCGTGAGCGCCCGGTCCAAGCTCGCCGCGTTCGCGGTCGCCGCCCTCACGATCGCGTTCGCTGCGGCCGGATGCACGCCCGACGGAGAGGTGCCGCCGGACAAGGCGTCCGCCTCGGCCCCGCCCGTGCGTCTCCACGTCGCGGTGTACGGGCCGGCGAAGGTCGTCGCCGCCTACCGCACGATCGCCTCCGACTTCCACCAGGCGAATCCACGTCTGACGATCGAACTCTCGGCGTACGCCGACGAAGAAGCCGAGTTGGCGGCCGTACGCAAGGAGGCCACCCTCGGCCACGAACCCGACCTGTTCCTCACCGGTATCGACGCGCTGTCCGGTCTGCAACGCGACCGGTTGATCCGCCCGGTCGACGGCCTGCTGGGCGCCCGGCACGTCGACTTCGGCGACGGCTACCCGCGCTACTCCATCGAGCAGTTCAGCGCGGACAACGCCTTGCAGTGCATGCCGACGCAGTACTCGCCGCTCGTCGTCTACTACAACCCCGATCTGGTCGACCTGCAGCGCGCCCAGGGCAACGGTGCCGCCATCACGGCCAGTCGCGGCTGGAAGATGGAGCAGTTCACGCGCGCCGCCGAGAACGTCGTCGCCGACGGCCACGCCGGCGTGTACGTCGATCCGACGATCGCCCAGGTCGGTCCCTTCGTGACGTCGAACGGAGGCGCCGTCGTCGACAACGTCGCCGAGCCGCGAACGACCACGCTGGGCTCGAACTCAGCAGCATCCGCCGTCACCCAGGTCCTCGAGACCACCGGTCTGAACAAGGGCGTGCCCACGCCGCACTCGTCGGCCCAGGCGCTGAAGATGTTCGAATCCGGCAAGCTCGGGATGATGCTGGGATATCGGGACCTGACCGGAGTGCTACGGGCTGACACCACCGCGAAGCGTTTGAACTTCGACGTGCTGCCGATGCCGAGGTTGGGCGCTCGGTCGACGTCGGGTGACCTGGCGGGCGTCTGCATGTCGTCGAGCACGTTCGACCCCAACGGCTCGGCGGACTTCCTGGCCTACCTGGTCGGGGACCATGCGATGTCCGTGCTCGCCCGTTCGGGCTACGTCATGCCCACCAACCTCACGGTGACCTCGTCGAACTCCTTCTGGCAGCCGCGCAGCCGGCCGGCCTCGGCGAGTGTCTTCACCGCCCAGGTCCGCTACATCGCCGCATTGCCGACCACGGGGATCTGGCCCCGCGTCGAGAGTCTGGCCGACCGGCATCTCGCCTCGATCTTCGCCCAGGCGAAGGCCGTACCCGACCAGTCCGCGATCAAGCGCAAGCTCACCGTGCTGGACGAGGACACCGCCGCAGTGCTCACCCCGGACGCCGGCGCCGGCGCTTCGGCGACCGCCTCGCCGAGCGAGTAGGCGCAGGGCCGCCCGTCAGTCGTCGGTCTCGGGCAGTTGCGGGTCGATGATCGCCGCAGTGATCACCGGCTCGGCCAGTTCCACCTGCCAGCCCCGCGCGCCGAGGCGGGTCAGCTCGGCAGCGACCGCATCGGGGAGTGACTCGGGCCGACCGGGCGGGGGTGACCACAGCACGCGACGCAGGTAATCCGGGGTGAGGATGTTCTCGACGGGCACGTTGATGCGCTCGGACAGATCGTTCATCGCTGCCCGCGCCGTTGCCAGCCGAGCGGCGGCCACCGGGTCGCGATCGGCCCACGAGCGCGCCTGCGGTGGTCCGTCGGAGCGCACGGATGCAGGGGGCAGCTCCGCCTCCGGAAGGGTGGCGGCACGCTGGATGGCGGCGAGCCAACGGTCGGCCTCCGCCTTGGCGGCGCGTCCTCGGAAACCATCGGTGCGCAACAGCCCCGCGCGGTCGGTGGGCATCGCCTTCGCGGCGGCGACGATCGCCGCATCCGGGAGCAGTCGTCCGCCGGTGGTGTCCCGGGTGCGGGCAAGATCGTCGCGGGCGTACCAGAGCTCGCGCACCGCGGCCACGGCACGCCGGTTGCGCAGCTTGTGGATCCCGGAGGTGCGTCGCCAGGGGTCGGTGCGGACGGCGGGTTCGAAGCCGGTGAGCCAGGCGAACTCCTGTGCCGCCCACTCCTGCTTGCCGGTCTCGTGCAGTTGGACGTCGAGGGCGTCTCGAAGCTCGATGAGCATCTCGACATCGAGTGCGGCGTACTCCAACCAGGGCCCGGGGAGCGGGCGCGTCGACCAGTCGGCTGCGGAGTGTTCCTTGCGCATCGTGAATCCCAGGACCGACTCGGTCAGGGTGGCCAGGCCGACCCGGGGATATCCCAGCAGTCGTGCGGCATGCTCGGTGTCGAAGAGGCGGCGGGGCCGCAGCCCGACCTCCCGCAGGCAGGCGAGATCCTGGGTGGCGGCGTGCAGGATCCATTCCGCATCGCCGATCGCGTCGTCGAGGGCGTCGAGGTTCTCGAAGGGGATCGGGTCGATCAGGAAGGTGCCGGAGCCCTCGCGGCGCACCTGGATCAGGTAGGCCCGAGCGGAGTAGCGGTAGCCGGAGGCCCGCTCCGCGTCGAGTCCGACGGGACCGGTGCCGGCCGCGACCCGTGCGACGGCCTCATCGAGGGCCTCGGGGGTGTCGACCACGGGTGGCAGCCCGTCGCGCAGGGTGAGCAGGGGCAGTGCCGGCTCATCGACGTGCTGCTCGGCGTCCACGTCGTCCGCCTCGGGTGCAGCAGCGTCCGCAGCGGGTGCCTCGGCCCGGGCGGCGCGGCGCGGGCGTCGGCGGATGCGATCGCTCACGCGGGACCGCGCTGTCCGCGACGGCTGGGCATGGTGGCGACACCGTCGGGTACGGGCGGCAGGCCCGCGGCGGTGCACATCAACTCGCCCCAGGCCTCCACGTGTGCGGTCAGATCACCCAGCGGGGTCCAGGAGGCCCGGATCTCGATCTGTGCCGTCGCCGGCTCGGTGTCCATCCCGCCGAAGCTCTCCGACGACACGGTGGTGACGGTGCCGGAGGGTGCCAGGAACTGGGCGCCGTGCGCCTCGAGGGCCTCGACGAACCAGGACCAGCCGACCTCACGCAGGAGCGGGTCGGTGACCTGCTCGGGGTCGATCTCGGCGCGCGCGTACGTCACGCAGCGGAAGGTGCCCTCCCACGCGTCGTTGCCGTCGGGATCGTGCAACAGCACCAGGCGCCCCGAACCGACGTCGTCTCCGTCGATGGTGATGTCCGCCGACAGGGCGGACGCGAACGGGGCGATCCGCTGGGGCGCCGGCATCTCCTCGACGAAGAGTTCCGAGCGGAACTTCGCGACGCGCAACTGAGTGACCGCGCGGGCGAACTCGGCCGGCGCCGGAGTGTCGCGGGTCGGGATCGACCGCTCGGTCGGGGCGGGCATGACGTCCACATTAGGACCGGTCCTGGTCACCGGGGCTTCGACTCGCCGCCTGACCTGCGAAGATCGGCCCTGTGAACTCAGCGAGCGCGTCCGATGGGGCATCCCCCGACGCGGTATTCCTGCGCGCCGCGCGCGGCGAACAGACGCCCTATCCGCCGGTGTGGTTCATGCGTCAGGCGGGGCGGTCGCTGCCCGAATATCGCCGGGTGCGTGAGGGCGTCGGAATGCTGGAGTCGTGCATGCGCCCCGACCTGGTCACCGAGATCACGCTGCAGCCGGTGCGCCGGTACGGCGTCGACGCCGCCATCTTCTTCTCCGACATCGTGTTGCCGCTCAAGGCGGTCGGTGTCGATCTCGACATCAAACCGGGCATCGGCCCGGTGGTGGCCGAGCCGGTCCGTACCCTCGGCGACGTCGAGGCGATCCCGGATCTGGTCCCCGAGCACGTCGACTACATCACCGAGGCCGTCAAGATGTTGGTCGCAGAGCTCGGTGAGACCCCGCTGATCGGTTTCGCCGGCGCGCCCTTCACCGTGGCGTCGTACCTCGTCGAGGGTGGACCGTCGAAGGAGCACGCGCGCACCAAGGCGATGATGTTCGGCGCACCCGACGTCTGGGCGGCACTGATGGACAAGATCGCCGGCATCTCCGCGGCGTACCTCGAGGTGCAGATCAGGGCCGGCGCGCGAGCGGTCCAACTCTTCGACTCGTGGGCGGGTGCACTCACGCGCGGCGACTATCAGCAGATGGTGATGCCCTACTCGGCACGCGTGCTCGACCGGGCCGGCCGGCTCGACGTGCCCCGGATCCATTTCGGCGTCGGCACCGGGGAGTTCCTCGACCTGATCGGCGCTGCGGGCGCCGACGTGGTCGGTGTCGACTGGCGGGTCTCGCTGGCGGACGGGATCCGTCGCGCTGCCGGCGACGGCACGCCCCGAGCGGTTCAGGGCAACCTGGACCCGACCCTGGTCTTCGCGCCCACCGAGGTGATGCTCGAGCGTGCCGACTCCGTGATCGCGGCCGGTCGGGCAGCACCGGGGCACATCTTCAACCTCGGCCACGGCGTCATCCCGTCCACCGATCCCGACCAGTTGGCTCGCCTGGTCGACCACATCCACGCGGCAGGGTGATTCAGCTTCGCGGTGGCACGGCGATCCCGCGGAGGACCAGGTTGCCTCTGATCGCTGCGTTGAGTCCCTTGACCGTGACCACCGCGGCGGGCTTTCCGGTCGCCCTCGAGAATCGCTTGAGGCGCATCGGCGTGCGTGCGTTCGCGTTGGAGTCGGTGCACAGGAGTGCGATGGACGATGTGGTCATCGTGGCGGAGAACTCCGCCAGGCCCTTGTTGCGGCACCCTGTCGCGAACCGGGTGCGTGTCACGCCCGTGGCGAGGTCGGTCTCGTAGACGGCTCCCGTGGTTCCCCCGACCCACGTCAACGTGCCGCCGGCGATCGAGGACTGGTTGAAGAAGGCTGCCCCGACGTCGTCGCGGGAATCGTCGAGGACCCGGTGCGCCGAGGTGACCAGCGGGTGGGTGGCGAGGGATCCGGTGCGGGTGTTCCATCGCCACAACTCCGCGGTGTAGCGCGGTGCCGGGCCCTTCGTGCCGTGGTCGATGCCCATGAGGAAGGTGAGGATCCCGTGCGTGCATGGCGCGGCACTGCCGCTGGTGCTTCCCGGAGCCGCGCCGTCATGGCTCGCGATGAAACGGGGACGGGTCCCGCTGATGTCGGCGAGATAGGCCAGCTGGTGCGCCGGGCCGGCGTAGCGCTGTTGTCGTGGGACGGAACGAACCGACTCCGGCATCTGGTGCTTCGCTGCCGCGCTCAGGTTCATGCCGCCGTCGGTGACGCCGTACACCCGGCCGCCGCACGAACCGATCTCCTCGTAGTCTCCGGTGAGCATGCGCTGCGTGGCCCGTCCCCGCGTTGTCGTGACCACCTCCGTGAGGTAGCCGGCCCCCCGGAGGGCGCCGAAGTTGTAGACGCCCACGGTCGACGTCGGCGTCCGGCCGGGCAGCAACCCGATCTGGATGTCGCCGTTCGCGTACCCGTGCCAGTCCTTCGTGCTGGCGACGGTGGTGAGACGGCTTCCCGACAACGTGTAGTCACGGGAGCGATCGGTGAAGTGCAGGCCACCGGAGTTCCACAGCAGCGCTGCGGTGTCCATCCCCGAGGTGCGCACGGTGTCGTAGCTGCCGTCGGCATGGATGAGGACGACCCACCCGTGCAGGTGGTCGTGTGCGCCGAAGTCGCCGTCCTGGGGACTGGCGTAGGCGGCGGCGATGACGGAGGCGAGCGAAGGCTTGTGGGTCTCCTTCTTCGACAGGCCACCTCCGCACCCCGCGATCAGGAGCAGCGCGCAGAGGGCCGCGCAGAGGGCGAGGACACCGTGCGGCCGGCGTCGTGACGACGCCGGCCGCAGGTGTGTGACGGGGGTCCTGGTCACGTCACCGTCCGGTACGTGTGGGTGTACTTGGAGAACTTGATGTCGTACGGGTACACCCCGGGCGCGTAGCTGATGTGGTTGCTGTCGAGATTGATCTGGTGGCCGGTGCCGTAGTAGTAGGCGTTCCAGACGAGCCCCGAGCAGTTCACCTTCGTGGGGTACTCCTGTTTGTTGTCCGTGAAGTTGGAGTTGTACGGAAGACCGACGAGATCGGCGCGTGCCATACGGACGACGACTTTGCGCCACCCTGGACCGATCCGTACGTGCTGGAGGACGGCGCCCTTGCTGACCTTGACCGATGTCCTCTTGACGAT
>DASVMH010000176.1:0-11323 GCA_036384455.1 Marmoricola sp.
GATCGAGTAGCGGCCGGGGCCGTCGAACACCAGGTTCCGCACGCCGCCGAACGAGCCAGTCGTATAGACCTTCACGGTGCCAGGTCCGACGACCGAGGTCAGTTGCCACGTGACGGGGCTCGCGGCGTTGCCCGCGTTGAGCAGTTCGGTGGACCAGCCCAGCCAGATCAGGTCGTAGTTCTGGGTCTGGGGAACCTGCCACACCGTCTGTCCCGGACCGCCGATCTGGGAGAACCCGGCCGGCAGCGTGACCTTGCTCGCCGGTTTGAGCCACAGCACCGTCTGCGACGGTTCCCGGTAGACCCTGGTGCCGGTCGAGTCGTCCCCGATCAGCGATTCGAGCTTGCCGCCGACGATGTGCGAGCCGTAGTCCAGGTGCCCCGCCGAGATCACCGTCTTCCGCGTGGGCGTGCACACCGTGCCGGATGTGTGCCGAGCCCCGCCGGTGGTGGCGTCACCACCGCCGGTGCCGACGGCGCCCGCGCTGGAGGTGTCGTCGACGCACGCGGCCCCACCGGGGACCGCGCTCACCGGGTCGACGTCGCCGACCACGATCGTGAGTACCTCGCTGTCGGCGGACGCACCGCCACCCGCGAGCGTCGCGGACTGGGTGAAGTGCAGCCGGTAGATTCCCGGTTGGCTGAACGCCCAGTTGGCGTGCGCGTGCACACCCGTGGCGATCTGATATGTGCCTTTCCCGTCGAACACCATCGACTGCACGCCGCCGAACTCGCCGTTCAGGAACACCTTCACGCTGCCCGGCCCGTCCACGTCGGTGAGCGCCCAGGTCACCGGTCCGGAAACCGTCGCGGAACTCAGCGTCTCGGTGGACCAGCCCAGCCAGATCAGGTCCATGTTCTGCGTCTGCGGCACCATGTACACGGTGGAACCCGCCGGTCCGACCGCCTCATAGCCCGACGGCAGCGAGACCTTGCTGGACGGTTTGAGCCACAGCACCGTCCGCGACGGTTCGCGGAACACCTCCTGGCCCGACGAGTTGTCCCCGATCAGCGACTCCACCTTGCCGCCCTTGACCTGCGTCGAGTAGTCCAGGTGGCCGGAGGAGATGATCGTGGTCTTCGCCGTGCATTGCGGTGGTGGTGTGCCCTGGCCGCCCCCGCCCGGAGGGGTCCCGTCGCCTCCGCCACCACCGTCCCCATCGGACGATGCCACGAGGGTCAGCGCGTCCCAGCCGAGCAGTTGGAGATCGGCGTTCTTGACGACCAGCTTGTGGGCACCCGGTTCGGCGTCCGAGGGAAGCCGTACCTGGATCGCCCCGGAACCGCCGACCTGCGTCCAGCCCAGCCAGGTGGGCGCGGAATGCAGCCACACCGACACCCACTCGCCAGCGTGCGAGGCGCCGATCTGCGCGGTCACCAACTGGCCGGGGTTGAATCCGTGCTCCGCGTCGAGGACCTGGACCCCACCCGTGGTGGCGTCGGTCAGCTGGTCATCGGGAACCGGGGTCAGGTCCTGGGTGCCCGGTTGTCCCGGGGCACTGAAGCACTTGCCCGGATCGACCTTCCTCACCGCGACCCGGCCCACGGCGACCGCGAGCGTGAAGTCGTCCGACGCCGTGGCACCGTTCGCCAGCGTGGTCGACCGGGTGAAGCCCAGGCAGTAGGTGCCCTCCGCCGAGAATGCCCAGGAACCGTGCACGTGCGCGTTCTTGGCGATCTCCAGGGAATCGGCGTCGGTGATCCCGTCGCGCGTGTTGAACAGGACGTCCACACTGGCCAGTTCGTTCTCGTACAACGCGAACTCACCGGGACCGTTGACCCGGTCCAGTTTCCAGCGCACCCCGGTCTGGGTCGCGTCCGTGGGGATCTCCTCCGTTGACCAGCCCGGCCACAGCAGGCCCGGCTGTTGCGTCTGGCTCACCACCCACACCGGGGCGCCGGGATCGCCGAGAAAGGAGTAGGCGCTGTTGTCCGGCACGGTGAGCTGGGATTCGGGGAGGAGCTGGAAGACGGCACCGTTGCCATTGTTGGTTTCGTCGCGGTCGGGACTGCTCAGTGCGTTGCTGCCGGTGAGCGGGTGGTACCGGGGCTCGGTGGTCTCCGTGGTGTCCTTGACCCACGTCTCGAGCGTGCCGTCGCGGAGCTTGCTGGCCAGATCGACGTGGCCGTCGTTGAGGATCACCGCGCCGGAGTCGGTCAGCGAATCGTTGTCCACATAGATGTCGTCGTGGCCAGCGGTGCCGCCGCCGTCGCCGTCTCCGGGTTGTGTGGCTGCCTGCCCGGTCTGTCCACGGGAGCACGTCGTGACGTCGGCGGGGTTCACGTAGTCGGCCGCAGTGGGGTCGGTGGTGTTGCCCGCGATGAAGGTGAGCGTCTTCGCGACGTGCGTACTCGTCCCGTCAGTGAGCGTCGCGTCGACCGTGATCGGCACGCAGTACACGCCAGCCGCCGAGAAATACCAGAAGAACGGGGCGGCGGCGGCGCCGATGCGGGTCCGGCCGATCGACGTGAACGAGGAGTTCCCGCCGGGGGCCGACGACAGCGACGTGGACGTGCCCCAGTCACCGGTGTTCGCGGTGGTCACGGTGCCCGGTCCGTCGACGTCACCGAGCCCCACGGTGGCGACCCCGCCCCTGAGCCGTGCGGGATCGAGTGAGCTGAGATCGAACCCGAAGTCCTTGTAGCCGTCGCCCCCGTAGCGCCACGCCTCGTTCTGCTGGTTGTAGCTCGATGTGCTGAGGATGACGTCGTCCGGATCGCGGTAGGCGGGCGGCGTGTTCACCGACGACGTCGTGCTGGCGACGGCCCGCAGGTTGTTGTCGGTGAGCCCCAACTCGATGAACTCGTCGTTCGTCGCGCGGTACACCCCGGTGCTGTCGACCGGATGCACCGACGTGTTCGGCGCCGCGACGGGAAGCGGCTGCCCGTTGCGTTCGCACGGGACGACGGTGGACGGGTCGGGCACACCGTCGGCGGCGCCGCCGACGACCATGGTGATCTGACCGTCCCCGCTCGCCCACGTGCCGTCGGCGAGCTTGCCGGTGGCCTGGATAGCGAGGCAGTACACGCCGGGCTGAGTGAATGTCCAATATGGATGGAAGTGCGTCCTCGGCGGGGCCTGGAACGCCGTCGGGTAGCCGAGTCTGCTGTTGAACAGGCTCATCGCCCGCGAGGACGTGGTCACGTCGGCGAGCATCGCCACGTCGACCCCGGCCGGATTGGCTTCGCCGTTGCGGGAGAAGCCGAGGAAACGAAACGTGACGGGGGAGGCATAGTCGTTCACCGACAACGATTCCGCGCTGATGCCCGGCCATGGCGTGTCGTCCACGGCGGAGTGCGGGAAGTACCAGTACTTCGTCCCGACCGGGCCGACGGCGGTCATGTCCAGCGTGTCGGTCGGTGCCTCGACCGTCTTCGGCGCGGGGGTGTTGGCCCACAAAACCCGGCTCAGCGGCGGCCCGGAGGTGTCGAGGCCGAAGGTGAACTGGTTGCCGGAGCGGAAGATCCGGATGTCGTGGTGCGAGGAATCGGTGATCACCCGCGTCTGGTCGCCGGGCCCCGAACCACCGTCGGACGGCTGGGTGCAGGGCGTCACCGTGGCCGGGTCGACCGTGTCGCCGACGACGAAGGTGTAGCTGCCCTTGGCGGTCAACGTGGTCGCGGGAGCGTCGTCGGTGGCATCCATGGACGCCGTCTCCGTGACGGCCGCGCAGTACACGCCCGGCACACTGAACGTCCAGCCGAGCGCGACGTTGATCAACACGGCCTTGCCGGGACTGAACGACGTCTGCGTGCCGCCCGCGCTGTCCCAGATGGGCGAGTCCGTCGTGGCCGGTTTGGACACGGTCAGACGTCCGCCCTCGGGCAGGACAGGGGTGCCGTCCAACACGAACGAGAGCCCGCCGTTGCTCCGGATCGAGGAGTAGAACGGGCTGTTCGGCAGTGACTCCGCGCCCGCGGCCGTGCTCATTCCCCCGTTCACGCCGACAAGCAGATTGTCCGGCGGGGCGTTCTTCAGGTAGTCGGCGACGGTCTGCGGCGGGTCCGTGCCGGCGATCGTCGCGAGCGCGCCACCGTTGGTCGCGCGGGGCAGCGTGTAGCCGTCGGCCCGCTGGGGGACGTGGATCACGACGTCGTCAGGTGCGTACCAGGTCTGCCGCGAGTAGTCCGGCGGCGTCGTCGCCGGGTTGTCGACGAGTGTCTTGTCCAGCAGCCCGGCGGTGATCGCGGTCGGCCGGCAGGTGTGTGCCGACGCGCAACCGGAGGTGTCGGCGTCGGTGCTGAGTTTCGGAGTGAGCGCGATGCTCCCGGCCTCGACGACCTTCACCCCGGTCGGAGCCGCCGCCCGCACTGTCGCCGGTGCCGTCGCCGGTGCCGGCGTCGACGCCGACCCGGCGTCCGAGGTCGCCTCGGCCGTCGCCGATCGTGCGGACGTGGCGGTGGTGGCCGGTGCATCCTCTTGGGGCGCCGATCCGGTGGTGGTCGGATCGATGTGGTCACCGTCCGAGGTGGTCACCTCTGGCTGGGATTGGCTGCTCGGCGGCGGGGAAGTGGGCGCCGACCACGCGGGTGGCGCGCTGACGCCGGAGGCGCCGAGCATCAGGGCGGCCAGGGCCGCGGACAGCAACCAGCGGTGTCTCAGTGTGCGCATGGGAGTTCCGGTCGACGAAGGGGAGGTGCGGGTATCGCGGTCGCGGCGGCGGAACGGGGTCGCGCCCAGCCAGGCGCGACCCCGACCCGACCTACAGCCCGACCTTGATCGTGTAGGTCGCCGGCGAAGCGTCCAGCCCCAGGTCACTGGACGCGGAGAAGGTCAGCACGTATGTGCCCGGTGCGCTGAACACCCATTTGACGTGCTGGTGGAAAACCTCTTCGGCGCCGTCGGTGACGAACGTGTGCGCGTGGCCTTCGGCATTGGTGAACCATGGCGTCCCGTTCTGGCTGAGCGCCACGGTTCCGTGCCCGCTGGTTCCCGGTTTCGGGGTGAACGCGACGTTCGTGAGCGTGAGCGTCACCTCGTCGTCCGCGGTGAACCCGACGCCGGACAGCGCCTCGTCACCGGAGAAACCGGCCCAGGGCACTCCACGGCTGGACGCTTCGCTCTGGGTCTCCGGAATGATGTAACCGGTCTCCCCACCGAAGGTCGTCTGCGGCACGACCAGTTCGTAGGTACCGGCCGGAACCCATTTGGTGTCCTCGTAGTTCGATCCCAGCGTTAATGCCGTGGCATCGTCGTTGACGTTGACGGACACGAAGTCGATGTGGCCGGACGTGATGTCCGTCGGATCGGCCGATGCCGGGACCGCGCTCAGGGCGACCGCGAGGGCTGCCACGGTCGCGGCGACCGCGCCCCCGATCAATCGGGTCACCCGGGTCGAGCGGCGTCTGGCGGTGATGGTGCTCATCGTTGTTCTGCTCCTCATACCGTTGTGTCTGCTGGATTGAGCGGTCCGCGCGGCCGCCATGCGCACGGTCGCGCGGACACGTGTCGTGACCGAGGACGGCCCTGACACGTGGTGTGAGTGGCTCTCGGCCCGGTTCCGGTCGCGCGGGGCTGCCGCGGTCCGTGCCGGGACCGCGGGCGTGCTGGTGGAACGAGCGGAGCGTTCGATCCGGACGGATGAACCGGGTTCGGCGCCAGCCGAGGTGGTGGTGCCTAAGCGGCGTTCAACCCTCGGGCGGGGAATCGAGGAATCCGTCCGCGCGAGTTGGTCAGCGAGAACCTCGGGACCGCGGCCGCGGCGGGGCCCGCGCCCGGTCGCGAGGTGATCACGCGGGTGGAGGTCGCTGGTGGGGCGGCGCGCGGCCGACGAGGAATGCCGCCGCGGAAGGCCCGGTCGACTGACCCCGGTCCGCCGCATGTTCGCCCTCATCTCCGCGGCCACCCGCAGAGCGAGCGTCCTTATTGAAAATGGATTTCATTCTCAATATGGACGATTCTGACGTCGCCCGGGATGCTTGTCAAGGTCGGTGCCGGACGCGCGGGCCGGGACGTCGGGCCGAGCGTCGGGCCGGATCGACTCACGCTCGTGGTCGCGAGTCAGCGGCGTCGGCGACGTTCAGGGGCTGGGGTGTGGGTGTGCATGCGGATGCCGTCGTCGTTGAAGATGCTCAGCACCTGTGCGGCTCGTGAGCCGGCGGCGGACATGGCGTGTGGGGTGCGGGTGTCGAACTCGGCCGCTTCGCCGCGGCTGAGGATCAGGTCCTGGTTGCCGAGGCGGAGCCGCAGCTTTCGTCACCCGTGACTTCGACACCGCGGTCACCGAGTGACCGCGGGTCGCCACAGGACGTCCGCTGACGGGCTCCCGAGCGAGAGGAAACGATTGTGACAACGGCACCTGTTGAGGGGCAGTGCGACGACCGCTTCTCCGGTCTGCGGGAGACCTTCGAGAAGGAACTGGCGAACGGCGACGAGCTCGGCGCATCAGTCGCCGTGACCGTGGACGGCCGGTTCGCGGTGGACCTGTGGGGTGGCTGGCGGGACACGGCGCGGACGATGCCGTGGCAGGAGGACACCCTGGTCAACGTGTTCTCCACGACCAAGACGGTGCTCGCGCTGGCGGCGCTCGTTCTGGTCGACCAGGGGAAGCTGGACCTCGACGCACCGGTGGCCCGGTACTGGCCCGAATTCGCCGCGAACGGCAAGCAGGACGTCCGGATCCGGCATCGGAACGCAGTGAGAAATACATAACGGAATTCATGAAAGCACTGTGAATCTCGTTCGGGACTGTTTGGGCGATCATGCCGGCGGGACGCGGTCTGGCAGGTGGGCGCGCAGATAGTCGACGAGGGCATGAACGCGAGGCGGAACTCGAGGCCCGGCATCGATGACCGCGACGACGTCCGCGGCCGGCGTCGGCACGCCCGGGAGGACCTGCGTGAGTTCGCCGCTACTCAGATACGGCCGCACGTGCCACTGTGAGCGCATCGCCAGCCCCGCACCCGACAGGCACCAGTCCGTCAGGGCGATGCCATCGTTGCAGGCGATGCTGCCGCGCACGGGTACCGCGACCTCCCTGCCCTCGATCAGGAACCGCCAGCAGGCGTCGCCGACGTTCTCGTGTAGCACGAGGCATTCGTGTTCGCGGAGCTGCCGGATGTGCTCCGGGGCGCCGTGCGCGTGAAGGTAGGCGGGCGAGGCCACCACGATCCGGCGGTTACGCACGAGGTGCCGCATCGCCTTGGACGAGTCGGGGACCGGTCCCACGTGGACCGCGACGTCGTAGCCGGGGCGCACGGCCGACAGCGGGAGACTGGTCAGCTCCAGCGAGCACTCCACTCCGGGGTAAGCGAGGCAGAATTCCCGCAGCAGCGGAGCGATGTGCAGACGCCCGAGCCCGACGGTCGACACGACGCGCAGCGGCCCGGCGATCCGGCCCGGCTCACTGCTGATCGACACCTCCAGGTCGCGCAGCTGCTGGAGGATCTCCGTTCCCCGCGTGCGGTAGACCTCGCCCTCCGGCGTGAGGGTGAGCGCGCGAGCACCGCGCACCGCGAGCCGCACGCCCAGGCGTTCCTCGAGTGAGCGCAGCCGGCGGCTGACGACCGACACGGACACGCCCCAGTGTCGTGCCGCCTCGGTCAGCGTCCGCGCCGCGACGAGCGTGCTGAAGAACTCCAGTTCGTCGACGTCGGAGAGCATCGCGGCCTCCATACTTTGTGTCTGACGCAAGATGACCTTGCTGATTGTGGCGTTCCTTGTCGTCCTTCGAAAACCTAACGTAGAGGGAGCCCAGACCTCGCGACGGAGGAGATGGTCCGTGGTCTTCGATGGCTTCACGGAACTCGACGCGCGCGTGAACGGTGTCCGCCTGCGCGGGCGGACGGGAGGTTCGCCGTCGGCGCCCGGGCTCCTCCTTCTGCACGGTCACCCGCAGAGCCACCTCATGTGGCACCGGGTGGCTCCGGCTCTCGCGGAGGACTTCCATGTGGTCGCGCCCGACCTGCGCGGATACGGAGAGAGCGAGCGGCCCGCGGCCAGCCTGGATCACTCGTCGTACAGCAAGCGGGAGATGGCGCGCGACGCGGTCGAGCTGATGCGCCGGCTTGGGCACGAGCGCTTCTTCGTCGCCGGCCACGACCGCGGCGGGAGGGTCACGGCTCGACTCGTCGCCGATGTGCCGGAGAGCGTCGAGAAGGCGATGCTCCTCGACGTCGCGCCCACCCTGGACATGTATGAGGGGACGACACGCGAGTTCGCCGCCGCCTACTGGCACTGGTTCTTTCTCATCCAGCCGGCGCCGATGCCGGAGTCGCTGATCGGCGCCAACCCGCGTGCGTATGTCGAGGGAGTCATGGGAGCACGTCACGCGGGCCTCGCGCCCTTCCCTGCCGAGGTGCTGGAGCGGTACGTCGCGGGGTTCACCGGCGCGGAACGAGCCGCCGGCGCCTGCGAGGACTACCGCGCCGCCGCGACGATCGACCTCGAACATGACCGGGCCGACCGGGCGGCCGGTCGCACCACGCCGGTTCCGCTGCGCGTGCTGTGGGCACGTTACGGGGTGATCGAGCGTCTGTTCGCACCGCTGGCGCTGTGGGGGCGCGTCGCGGACACCGTCTCGGGGCGCGTGCTCGACTGCGGGCACTACCTCGCCGAGGAACGCCCCGGCGAGGTGCTCAAGGAGATGCGCGCCTTCTTCACCGCCGACTGATCCACATCCGTAGGCACATCCATCCGCCTGTTGAGAGGACACCACCCGTGACGCACTCGATCGCGGTGATCGCCGGTGACGGCATCGGCACCGAGGTAATGCCCGAAGGCCTGCGCGGCGTTCGTCGCGCCGCCGAGCTGTTCGGCATCGATCTGCGGTTCGAGGAGTTCGACTTCGCCTCCGCCGCCTACTGGCAGCGGCACGGCCAGATGATGCCGGACGACTGGTTCGACACCTTGCGGCCGTTCGACGCGATCTTCTTCGGCGCGGTCGGCTGGCCGGACATCGTCCCCGACCACGTCTCGCTGTGGGGGAGCCTGCTGCAGTTCCGGCGGCGCTTCGACCAGTACGTCAGCCTCCGGCCGGTGAAGCTGCTGCCCGGCATCACATCCCCGCTTGCCGGCCGCGAGCCCGGCGATGTCGACTTCTATGTCGTCCGCGAGAACACCGAGGGGGAGTACTCGAGCATCGGCGGCAAGATCTTCGAAGGCACGGATCGCGAGACGGTCATGCAGGAGACCGTCATGACCCGCGTCGGCGTTGACCGCATCCTCGACTACGCCTTCCGGCTCGCGAGGTCGCGAACGGCGAAGCACCTCACCTCGGCGACGAAGAGCAACGGCATCGCCATCACGATGCCCTACTGGGACGAGCGCGTGGCCGCGCGCGCCGAGGCGTTCTCCGACGTGCGGGTGGACAAGTTCCACATCGACGCCCTGAGCGCGAACTTCGTGCTGCACCCCGACTGGTTCGACGTCGTCGTCGCCTCGAACCTCTTCGGTGACATCCTCTCGGACCTCGGTCCCGCGTGCACCGGGACAATCGGCGTCGCGCCGAGCGGCAACATCAACCCCGAGCGCACGTTCCCCAGCCTCTTCGAGCCGGTGCACGGATCGGCCCCCGACATCGCGGGACGCGGCATCGCCAACCCCATCGGGCAGATCTGGGCGGGCGCCATGATGCTCGATCACCTCGGACACCCCGAGGCCGGCGCCGCGATCATCCGCGCCTTCGAGGACGTACTGCGACACGGCCGGGTGCGCACGCCCGACCTCGGCGGCACGGCGACCTGCACCCAGATGGGCCGGGCGGTCGCCGACGCGATCACGGTGGCGTGACGGACATGCGCGTCGTCATCGCCAGCGACAAGTGGAAGGGCTCGCTGAGCTCGCGTGCCGTTGGCGAACACATCGCCGCCGGCCTGCGGAAGGCGATGCCCGGTGCTCGGCCGAACGTTCTGTCGGTCGCCGACGGCGGGGACGGCAGCGTCGATGCCGCCCTCGCCGCCGGGTTCGACCAGCGCGAGATGCGAGTGCCCGACGGGCGCGGCGCCGGCTACCGGTGTTCCACCGCGTGGCGCGGCGGTGACGTCGTGCTGGAGGTCGCGCAGCTCGGGGGCATCGCGCGGCGGAGCCCGGATCCGCTCGGCGCGTCGTCCCACGCGCTCGGACACGCGCTGCGTATCGCGGCCGCGCGGGGAGCGACCCGCGCGTTCGTCGGCCTGGGCGGCAGTGCGAGCACCGACGACGGAGCCGGGATGCTGCAGGCCCTCGGGGCGCGGCTGCTCGACGAGACAGGTCACCCACTGCCCCCGGGCGGCGGCGCGCTGGCCCGCCTGGCCACCGTGGACCTGGAACCGATCACCGGCATCGACGGCCTCGAGATCGTCGCCGCCCGCGACGTCCGTAACGCGCTGCTCGGTCCCGACGGAGCGGCACACGTCTTCGGGCCGCAGAAGGGTGCCACCGCGCGGGACGTCGAGGTTCTCGAGGCCGGCCTCACCCGCTGGCGAGACCTGACGCGCATCGCGCGCGGCGGCGATGTCTCCGCGCTCGCCGGATCGGGTGCCGCCGGCGGCATCGGCTACGGCCTCCTGCTGCTCGGCGCGCGCATCGTCAACGGCGCCGATCTCTTCCTCGATCTCATCGGCTTTGACGAGGCGGTCGCGGACGCCGACGCGGTCGTCACCGGCGAGGGCCGGCTCGACGCACAGAGCCTCGGCGGAAAACTGCCAACCGTCATCGCACGCCGATCCCGTCCTCGGCCGGTCGCGGCGGTGGTCGGCTCCTCGGCGTTGTCCGCCGAGCAGGCGCGTCAGGCGGGCATCACCGATGTCACCGCCCTCGACGCCGTCGCCGATCCCGCTCGGGCTCTCGGCGACCCCGAGTACACCGGGCGGATCGTCGAGCTCCTCGCCCAGCAACTGGCGAGCCGGCTCGCGCCGCCGGCCGGGGAGGTCACCACGGGGTGACGCCTTCGCGCTGAACGAACGCGCCGGTGAGCTCGCCGGGCCGCAGGGTAGCGAGCCGGACGATGGCGTCGGTGCCCTCCTCGACGGTTTGGGTGCCGAGGTGGCCGGTGAGATCGGTATCGGTGTAGCCGGGGTTCGCGGCGTTGACCTGGAAGCCGGGCAGCGATCGCGCGTAGTGCACGGTGAGCATGGACACGGCGGCCTTGCTCGTGGAGTAGACCGGATCGACGGTATCCAGGCCCCAGCCCTCGCTGTGCTGGTAGGCGAACGAGCCGACGCCACTGCCGACATTGACGATCCGCGGGTTCTCACTGCGGGCCAGCAGCGGCAGGAAGGCCCGGGTCACCCGTGCGAGGCCGAGCACGTTGACGTCGAACACCCGTCGCAGATCCTCGGCGCTGACCTCGCTGATGGGCTGGTGGCCTCCGTCGATGCCGGCGTTGTTGACCAGTACGTCGAGC
>DASVMH010000177.1:0-2158 GCA_036384455.1 Marmoricola sp.
GGGTCTGCGACCCGGCAGCAACATCCCTTCCTACGATGCGTCCAAGGCGGCGCAGATCGGGCTGATGCGGCAAGCCGCTCGGGAGGCGGCCCAACGTGGCGGGCGAGTCAACGTGGTCGCGCCTGGCCTGATCGACACCCCTCTCGGGCGGTTGGCGACGCTCGGACGCCCCAACCGGGCGAACACCCAGGTGCCGCTTGGTCGACAGGGCACCCCGTGGGAGGTCGCTGCCACCGTGGTGTTCCTGCTCAGCGACGCGGCGAGCTACATCACCGGACAGACCATCGCCGTCGACGGCGGCCTCACCACGATCGCCTAGGGAGCGAGATGACCATCACGCTGATCGACGACTCCGGTGTCGCCCACGAGCTCACCGGTGGATCAGAGTGGGTGGTCGACCCGGATGAGCTCGCTGCCGCCACTGGTTGGCAGCTCAAGGCGGAGGGGTTGTGCCGCGGGGCGGCCTGCGTCCCGCTGAGAGGTCGTCAGGTTGCCGTTGACGACGACCGCATCGACCTCGACGCCTGGGCGGCTGCCCTCGGCTACGCCGTCGCAAAGGACGACGACCTGTGGGCGGTCGCCGTGGCGTCACCGCCGGATGTGGCGCCCGGTGCCGAGGTCGGCGACCAGGCGCCCGATCTTGAGCTTCCCGATGTCGACGGCACCACCCACCGGCTCTCCGACGCGGCCGGTCGCAAGCGGGTGCTCGTCACCTGGGCCTCGTGGTGCGGCTGTCGCCACGAGCTGGCCTCGTGGCAGGCCCTTCACACCGAGCTCGAGCCGCTCGGGCTGTCGATCTTCTCCGTCGCTTTTGACAACTCACCGGAGGAGTCGCGGCCGTGGGTCGAGGCGGCCGATCCCACCTACCCGGTGGTCGTGGACTCTGCCCACGTTGCCGCTGAGCGCTTTGGCATCACCAACGTTCCGAGCACCGTGTGGATCGACGAGGACGGCCGGGTCGTGAAGCCGCCGACGATCTCTCCCGGTGACGACCAGTTCCGTGACTTCACGAAGATCGAGGCGGCTGCCCACCACGACGCGCTGCGTGCCTGGGTGCGTGACGGGACGTTGCCGGAAAAGACGCCCGAAGCTCATCGTCGTACGCCGGAGGAGCAGACGGCATTGGCCGAGCGCCGCCTGGGTGCGTGGCTGCACGGGGCCGGCCACGTCCACGCCGCGCGAGCTCACCTGGCGCGTGCCGTCGAGCTGGCACCATGGGACTGGACGGTGCGCCGGGCCAGCATTGCGATTCGCGGTGAGGACCCGTTCCTCGGTGAGGAGTTCGTCGCGTTCTGGCAGGAGTGGGACGAAGCCGGACGACCCGGGTACGGCGCTCTCGGCGGCTAGGCCCGACTACGCCGGGTCGAAGACGACGATCGGGATCTCGCGGTCGGTCTTGGACTGGTAGTCGGCGTAGAAGGCGGCCTTCGCGACGACCTTCGGCCACAGCTCGGCGCGCTCGGCGGCATCCGCGACGTGCGCTCGCATCCTGCGGGTGTGGGAGTGCACCGTCACCTCGACGTCGCCGTTCGCGCGGATGTTCTGGCACCAGTTGGGCTCGCGATCGTCGCCGCCGAAGGAGGCGACGAGGACCAGCGACTCACCCATCTCCAGCGGGGTGGTCGCCATGATCGTTCTCGGCTGACCGGTGTTGCGACCGGTCGTCGTGAGCTTCACCATCGGCATGCCGCGGCCGCGGTGGAACAGCTTGCCGCCCGAAGCGGTGAAGACCGCGCTGTGAACGCGGGTGCCGTACCGGTATCGCAGGTCCTTGAACAGCCGCACTCGATCATCTTTTCATCACACCCCCGTTGCCGACTGTCCGAGACGGCGCGATGGTGTTGCTGTGACACAGCAGGACGGCGCGGTCGACACCGCCTGGGAGCCGGGTGCTCCCTCTCTGCGCGCGTTTGCGCCGAGCATCCTCGGCGGGGCCGTGGTCCCGCTCACCGTCTATTACGTCGCCCGCCATCATGTGTCGAGCGATCAGCAGGCGCTGGTCATCGCCGGCTTCTTTCCGGTCGCCTGGATCGTGCTCCAGTGGTTCCGCACGCGGCGGCTCGATCCGATCGGCGCAGTGGTCCTGGTCGGTTTTGTCGTCGGGGTCACCGTCTCGGAGCTGCTCGGGGGAAGCGCGTTCGTCCTCAAGGTCCGCGAC
>DASVMH010000178.1:0-9629 GCA_036384455.1 Marmoricola sp.
AGCTTGGGCATCAGACTCAGCGATTCCTCATCGTGACGGATGGTTGGTTCTGTCACTCTCAGGCCGAGAGTGCCAGCACCCAATTTTTAGCACTCGACCCAAGCGAGTGCAAATAGTTCAGGGGTGGACGACCTCGGCGAACGTGCGTCCGTCGATGATCGCGCCGGCCGGCGCCTGGAGTGCGCCCGCGCGGATCCGGCGGGCGGTGCCGCCCGGGAGCCACACGGGCACGGCGACGAGTCGCTTCCCTCGTGCGCGAGCGGTCGCGCGTACGAGGTCGGCGAGCAGCTGCTTCTCCGGTCCGGCGAGGTCGACGCGCACGTGGTCCGAGTCGACCTCCGCATCGACCAGTCCGACCAGATGATTCACGACCGCATCGAGGTCGACGGTCTGCACGGGCTGTTTGGGCACCAGCAGGAACGGACCCTTGGCCATCCAGTCGATCATCTGGCCCGGGAAGCCGTGGAACTGCGTCGCCCGCAGGATCACCGTCGGCACGGACCCGGCCTCGGTGGCCGCCTCCTGGGCGAGCTTGCCGGCGTAGTGGGCGAACGGGCCCCCGTCGTCGAGTCCGTCGATGCCGACGATGGAGAGGGTGACGATGCGGCGTACGCCTGCGGCGGCGGCCGCCGCCTGGAGGTTCGTGGCCACCGAGCCGAAGAAGTCGACGCACGCCTTCGTCTCGCGGGCCGTGGTCGATGAGCAGTCGACGACGACCTCGACGCCGTCGAGCGCCTCCGCGAGACCGGAGCCCGAGGTCAGGTCCACCCCCTCGGAGCGGCTCAGGACCACGACGTCGTCGCCTCGTGAGCGCAACTGCTCGACGACCGGCGCCCCGACCTGGCCCGTACCTCCTGCGACCGCGACCTTCACCGGTTCCTCCTTCTCACGCCTTCTCCTCGACCTTACGCGCGAGCAGATCGGCGAAGAGGTCGGCATTGCCCGGGAGCACGTCGAGATAGAGGCCCGGCTCGGTGACTTCGA
This sequence comes from Marmoricola sp., assembly GCA_036384455.1. Taxonomy (GTDB): domain Bacteria; phylum Actinomycetota; class Actinomycetes; order Propionibacteriales; family Nocardioidaceae; genus Marmoricola. The sequence goes on from DASVMH010000178.1 coordinate 985, forward strand.
GCTCGCTGACGACCAATCGGCCGTCCAGGCTCATCGCGTCGACGCGTGCGTAGTCGAGTGGCTGACCGAGGATCTGCTCGGCCGCACGACAAGCCTCGACGGCAAGTGCCCTGCTCTCCTCAGTCAGCTCGTCGGCAACGGTGCTCCCGCCGTACGTCTCGTGGACGCGCACCTCGCCCGGCGCGGGGAGTTTGCGGGCCTGCGAGACCGGCTCACCGTCGAGGACGTAGACGGACAGCTCACCGAAGTCGTGGATCGACTCCACGAGCGGCTGCACCACCCACGGGCCGGCGCCGTACGCGTCGTCGCCGCCGACCACGACGCCGCGCCCTCCGGCCCCGACGCGTGGCTTCACCAACGGTGCGGCGAACTGTGCCCGGGCCGCGTCGAGGTGGGCCCGATCATCGACGCTGATCGTGGGGACGACAGGGACGCCCAACTCCGCGAACTCGACGAGGTAGGCCTTGTCGGTGTTCCAGGCGAAGACGTCGGCACCGTTGAGCACCCACGGCAGCTCCCGCGTCCACTCGAGGAACTCGGCGACCCGCTGGTCGTAGTCCCAGGTGGCACGCAGCGAGACCAGGCCACTCGACCAGTCGACGCCGGGATCGTCCCAGCGCGCCCATCGCGAGGCGATCCCGCGCGCCTGCAGCGCTGCGGACAACAACGCGCCGCCGGGCTCGCCCTCGGGGAGCCTGCCGCACGTGGCCAGCAGGACGGAGCCGCTCATCCGGCGACCAACACCGTCGGCTCATGGCGTACGGGGAAGTTCACCGAGGCGGCGATGAAACATGCCTGCGAGGCGTCGTGGTGAGCGGCCGTCGCGCGCTCGATCATCGCCGCGTCCGTCACGGTGACCACGGGTCGCAGCACGACCTCGGTGAAGTGACCGCCGATCCCCTCCTGCACCATCGTGCCGCCCGCCTCGTCGGTGTACGCCATGACGACGACTCCGTCGCGCGAGGCGACATGCAGGTACGACAGCAGGTGACACGTGCTCAGCGCCGCCACGAGCATCTCCTCGGGATTCCACCGGGCCGCGTCGCCGTGGAAGGTCCGGTCCGCCGACGCCAACAGGTCCGGCCTGCCCTCGGCACGCACCGTGATCGCCCGGTCGTAGTCGCGGTAGCCGCTGGTGCCCGTGCCCCGGTCGCCGGTCCACTCGACCGCGAGCCGGTAGTGATGGTCAGTCATTGGGAACTCCTGTCTCGCTCATGGTTGCGGGTCCATCGGCGGCAGCGACCAGTCCACCTGCGCCGCTCCCTGCTCGGCCAGCAACTGGTTGACCCGGCTGAAGGGCCGCGAGCCGAAGAAGCCGCGGTGGGCCGAGAGCGGGCTGGGGTGCGGCGACTCGATGCACGGGATCTGACCGAGGCGCGGCCGAAGCGAGGCTGCGTCGCGGCCCCACAGGATCGCCGCGAGCGGACCGCCACGGGCGGCGAGGACGTCGATCGCGCGATCGGTGACCGCCTCCCAACCCTTCCCGCGGTGACTGGCCGGCTTGCCGGGTGTCACCGTGAGCGACCTGTTGAGCAGCATCACGCCGTGGTCGGCCCAGGCGCTCAGGTCGCCGTCGCGCGGGACCGGCACCGCCAGGTCGTCGATGAGCTCGCGGAAGATGTTGACCAGGCTCTTCGGCAGCGGGCGTACGTCGCCGGCGACCGAGAAGCTCAGGCCGACCGGATGCCCCGGAGTGGGGTACGGGTCCTGGCCGACGATCAGGACGCGTACGTCGGCCAAGGGCCGGGAGAACGCCCGCAGGATGTGATCGCCCGCGGGCAGGTAGCCGCGGCCGGCCGCGAGCTCGCCCCGTAGGAATTCGCCCATCGCGGCGATCTGGTCGTCCACCGGCGCCAGTGCCTGCGCCCAGTCGGGCGCGACCAGACCCTTCTCGACGAGTCCGGCCAGCGCGCTCACGGAGCCAGGATAGGAGTCGACGAGATGGACCCCGCCACCCACGCCGAAACCGTACAATTGTCCGGTTGTGACGTCCGGTTCCCCCGGATCGACGTCACAACCCCCGCAATTGCCCGCCTCCGACCAGCCCACGGAGAGCCATGATCCGCAGCCCCCGCACCCCGGTGGGACTGAGTCTTGCCGCGCTGCTCGCCGCGCTGATCACCGTCGCCACCCCCGGCGGCGCCTCGGCCGACCCCTCGGTGATCTGGCGTCCCGGCACCACGCCGACCGGCGCCGGCTTCTGGAGCAACACCTGCCCGACGGACAAGGAGCCGCAGGTCCGCACCGCCCTCAGCGCCGACGACGACGGGTATCAGGCGGCGGCGACGCCCGCCCGAGGCGAGTCCTCCGGCGACGTGGCCTGGTCCCTGCCGACGACGGCGACCACGCAGGGCGGTCCGTCGGTCGCGGTGAGCGGTGCCGCGATCACCACACTGAGCGGTCTCGCCATCGACGTGTCCGGCCCGGCCTCGGGCCGCCTGTTCGCGTACTACACGTCCGACGACGACAAGACCCTCTATTACGGCACCGCCGACGTCGCCGACACCACGGCCGGATGGCACACGCTCGACGTGAGTGGCGCGCTCACGTGGTACGTGTCAGGCCTCTTCGGCTGGACGCAACAGCGCTTCATCGGCGACTGGCACGACACCTACTCCATCCCGACATTCGTCAAGGACGCGAAGCTCACCTCGGGCACCCTCCTTCTCGGTTACGAGTTCGGCTGCACCAGCGACCCGCTCAGCATCGACCACCTGGCGGTGACCACGACCTCGGGCACCACCGACTACAACTTCGCGACCCTGACCAGCAGCACCGGACTGACCGCCGACACCACGGCGATCACCGGGACCGGCAGCGTCACCCTGACCAGCTCCGTCACCGATTCGAACAGCGCACCGGTCACCGCCGGCCGGGTCCGCGTCATGGCCGAACAGGCGGGCGAGGACACGTTCTCGCTCGCCACCACGATCGGCCCGCAGGGGTCGGTGACACTGGACCCGACGACGAGCACGACCTACCGCCTCGACTACACCGGCAGCGTGGCCGCCGAAGCCAGCCGTTCGGATCCGCTGTCCGTCACCGTGCAGCCCACGATCGCCGCGAAGGCCAAGAAGGGCACGGTCCATCGGGGCAAGGCGATCCGGCTCTCCGGCAGCACCGCTCCGACGCGCGCCGGCGTGCCGGTGGTGATCCAACGCAAGACGGGGTCGACGTGGCGACAGGTCGCGAAGACCACCACGAGCGCCACCGGGTCGTACTCGGCCCCGATCACGGCAACGGGCGCGGGCAGGTGGCGCCTCCGGGCACGTCTCGCCGCCGATGGCGGCAACCCCTCCGCGCTCTCCCCGACCGTGGCGGTCGCCGTCAACATCGTCACCTCGGTGACGGCGAAGCTCACCCCGAGCACCGTCGTCACCGGCACCAGATATGTGGTCAGCGGGCGCGCGCATCACGCGAAGAAGCGGACCGTCGTCAAGCTTCAACAGCGGGTCAGCGGGCGGTGGATCCAGATCGCGCGAAGCCACGTCGGCGCCGGTGGACGCTACCGGTTCCACCCGTGGGCCTCGGCCCTCGGCCACTCGAAACTCCGGGTCGTGCTGGCCGCGTCCGGATGGCATCTCAAGGCGATCTCGCCGAAGGTGCGCCTCAAGGTGAAGGCTGCGCCGGTGGTCTCCCCGCCGACCGGCTCCGGCGGCGGTCACGGAGGCGGCGGCGGTCAGGGGGGCGGCGTCGGGCACGGCTGACCCGCGCCGGGGATCGAACGGCTCGCTAGCCGCCGATCGTGAAGGTCTTCTCGACGCCCGCGGCGGACACCGAGACCGTCTGGGTCGTGTTCGCCCCGAACCGCGCCGGATCCTCCCCGGTGCCATCCTTGGCGATCTGGATCGGGTCGGTGTAGTGCTGGATCTGCCCTGCTGAGTCCGGCGCCGACGAGTCGACCTGCAACGCACCCGGTTCGAAGCCGCGCAGGCGCAGCCGATAGCAGGAGGTGTAGTCCGTCGTACCGATCGTGCACGCACCGATCGGTGCCATCGTGATCACCGGCGCCTCGCTGGTGCCACATCGATGGACGGTTCGGCTCTCCTGATCCCCGGAGACGGCCCTCGCCTTGATGCAGGCCTGCCGGCCACCCATCGGCGTGGCCACGCTGACCTCGTCCGTGGTCGTCTCCTGCCAACCCGAGCCCGTGTCGATCTGCACGGTCGTGCCCGTCGCACCCTCGGGCGGCTTGAGCTCGAAGTTCACCGCTCGGTACGCCGGACGCGCGGTGACGGACGGCGCCGGCAGGTGGGCGTGCGTCCCGGACGAGGACGAGCCGCCCGATGCGGACCCGGTCGGCGGCGGCGTGGAGTGCGGTTCGAGGTTGCGTCGGTGCAGCACGGACACCACCACGATCGCCGCGATCGCCGCGGCCACCGCGAGTGCCATCAGCGCCCGGCGCGAGTTCGACGCGCGCGGTTCGACCAGGAGGTCGCCCTCGTCGTCCACCGGCGGGGACTCCCCGTCGAGCGCGGCGCCCGGCGGTGTCGTCGGCGCCGGCGGTGCAGCAGGCAGGTCGGCCGCGGGGGCGTCGGCAGCCGGCGCATCGACGACGGGGGCGTCGGCGACCGGCTCCGCACTCGTGATCGCGGGAGGGGCGTCACGCCGCAGGGGTTCGCGTATGGGCGGAAGGATCGTCGTCTCCGACTCGGTCCCCGCGGGATCCACCCTCGGCGCTGCCGGCGCATGGGCGAGCTCGGTCAACTGCTCACCCATCTCCTCGATGCTCGCGAAACGATGAGCCGGGTCGGGCTGCAGCGAACGGGCGATCAGCGCGTTGAGTGCCTCGTCAGTGGCGTCCTCAACCGGCAGTTGGGGGATCGCCGAGGGGTTCGCGGGCGCGGGACCCTGATATGGGGAGTTCCCCGTACGCAGCGCGAACAACAGGCATCCGAGCGAGTAGACGTCGCCACGCGCATCACCCGGGGCACCGTTCGGGCCGAGGATCTCCGGAGCCACGAAACCCTGCCCGTACGAAGGACGGGCACGCGGCGGGACGTGCCACGGTCGCGCGCGAAGCACGCTGCCGAAGTCGGCGAGCATCGGCACCAACGCGCCATCTCGTGTGCTGGGGAAGACGTTCGTCGGCTTCACCGCGCCGTGGAAGACGCCGATCCGGTGCGCGTCGTGGAGCGCACGGGCGACATGGGCGGCCACCGCCAACGCCTCGCGACGCGGCAGCGGCCCGGACCGGTCCAGGAGTTGCTGCAGACTGCCGGCCCGGAACAGCGGCGAGACGGTGACGTAGCGACCATCGACCTGCGTGTGCTCGCGGGGGACCAGGATGCCGCGCGACCGTGCCTCCACCAGGGCCTCGAGTTCGGCCGAGAGCGCGGCGGCGGGCAGCGCCTCGAGCGGCCGGCGGGGCAGCATCACCTTCACCGCGACCTCATGACCGCCCGAGCGACCGAGATCGACGGCAGCGTAGGTGACCCCGATCGGGCCGGCGCCGAGGACACGGCCGATCCGATACGTACCGACCGTGACACCGGCCGCGGGGAACTCGGGCACGCGCGCTCCTTCTACTGGCGCCGGAATCGTACCGATTCTCGAGCTGCGGCGGTGCCGCCGCGCTCAGCGCCTCAGTCGCCGAGCCGGCGGTCGGCCCCGACCGTCGCCACGATCAGCTTGGCCATCGCCTTCTCCCCGGCCTCGGTCGGCCCGAGGGCGACCCCACGGGAGTGGATGGTGCGTGCTGGGCGCACCCACGGGACCTTGTCGCAGATCCCGTGCCTCTTCGACGCCCCGTACACGTCGACGAAGTCGACGCCGGTGTCGCGCGCTGCCTGCGCCATGGCGAGGTTGAGTCTCTTGTCGATCTGCACCCAGACCTTGCGGTCCGTCTTGGACATGTCCGACAGCGCCGGGCATGAGGTGTGCTTGCCGACGTGGCGCGGGTAGCCGACGATGACGATCTCGGCGTCGGGGGCACGGTCACCGATCTTGCGGACCGCAGCCCCGAGCTGCTGCCGGATCGGAGCGATCACCCTGGGCACGCCGGCCGCGAGGGCTGACAGCGCGCACTTCGTGGTGGAGTCGGGCGCGCAGAAGTCGGCGAGGTTCTGATAGAGGTCGCTCGCGTACGCACCCGCCTGCACCGTGACCAGGCCCGTGGATCTCTTGACCGCCTTCATCTGTGCCACCAGGCGATGGCCGTCCTTCTTGTACTTCTTCGTGATGGCTTTGACATCGGCGCCGGGACAGGAGACGTCGCGCACCTTCTTGATCTTCAACTTGTCGGCGACGCGCGCTGGATAGTTCTGCTTGGCCCGTCGGCAGTGATCGGTCACGACCGAGGCCCCGGCGTACGGAGCCGCAGTGAACGTGTCACCGATGGCGACATAGCTCCGGATCGGTTTCGGCGACGCCTCCGTCTGCTCATCGGGCCCGCACCCAGCGCACAGCATCAGGCCGACCGTCGCGATGACCGCGAGGGCGCGCATCCTCGCCGCAGCGCCCATTACGACGACTTGGGCGCCAGGTTGCGCGAGGTGGCGGAGTCGAAGCGTCGCTCCGGGTTGGCGCCGATCGCCGCACGCGTCGCGCCGGCGGACTCGGCCTTCGCGGTCTTGGCGGGTGCCTTCTTCGCCGTGGAGGCGCGCTTGGCGGCCTTCTTCGCCGGCGCCTTCTTGGCAGTGGCCTTCTTGGCAGTGGTCTTCTTCGCGGTGTCCTTCTTCGCCGCCGATCCGCGAGCCTTCTTCGTCGCGGGCCGATCGGAATACTTGTCGATCCACTCGTCCATGATCAGCCAGGTGGCGCCGCGTGCCGCGCGGCCGGTGAGCATCCCGAGGTGGCCACCCGGCACGATCTCGAAACGCACCTCCTCAGCGCCCGTGAGCAGACCGGCGAGCGCCTTGACCGAGTTGATCGGCGCGATCCCGTCGGTGTTGCCCGCGAAGATCAACACCGGGAGTTTGATGGAGTCGACGCGGATCTCCTGGCCCTCGAACTCGACGACCCCGTTGCGGAGTTGGTTCTTCTTCACCATCCGGTGATACATCTGGCCGAACGTACGACCCGGGTAGGCGATCATGTTCGCGGTGAACCGATCGACCGCCTCGATCTGAGCCAGCCACTCGCGATCGTCGAGGTTCTGGATCTTCGCGACCGGCTTCGTGAGCAGCTTGGTGCCCGAGCTGAGCTGGAACGCACGCCGCACGATCGGCTTCGGCGCCCCGCCCATCATCCGATAGAACTGCGTGACGATGCCGCCGTCGGTCAGCCGCAGGATCGGCCGCAGCGGCGCCACCAGCGGCACCTGGCTGACGTCGAACGGCGAGCCCACGATCGTCAGCGACGCGATCGGCAACTTGTGCTGGGAGGCAGCGGTCAAGATCGCGAAGATCCCGCCCAGGCTCCAGCCGATGACGTGGACGGGACGTTCGCCTGAGTGCTCGTACACCGCCTTGATCGCCTCGGGGACAACCTCTCGGACCCAGTGCTCCATGCCGAGGTTGCGGTCGCGGAAGGAGATCTCGCCGTATTCGACCAGATAGGTCGGTCGGCCCTCGTTGACGAAGTGCTCGACGAGGGAGCAGCCACGGCGCAGGTCGAAGCAGATCGACGGCGCCGCGAGCGGCGTGACGAGCAGGACGGGGTCCCCGGTCGCAACGACCTGTTTGGCGGGACGGTAGTGATAGACCTCCCGGAGCGGACCCTCGTCGATCAGGGTGCGCGGCATCGGCCGCAGGTCGGCCAGCCCGCCGTAGAACATCATGTGAGCGACGTTGCTCGCGGCAGCGGCGACCTGGTCCGGCTTCGGGATCAGATCCATGACCGAAAGGTACCAACCCGGTCCCCCGGTCCGCCTCGGTCCGAGTGCTGGACGTGGCTGCCCACTGCCGAGTAGGACTAGCACATGAAGATGTCGCGAATCGTCGGAGGAGCGGCTGCGGGGGTCGGGGCCGTCGCCGCACACGATCTGCTGCAGAAGCGGCACGCGCTGCTGCGCAACTACCCGGTGATCGCGCACGCGCGGTACTGGCTCGAGGAGATCGGTCCGGAGCTGCGCCAATACATCGTGACCGGCAACGACGAGGAGCGGCCGTTCAGCCGCGACCAGCGGCGCTGGATCTATGCCAGCTCGAAACTCGAGAACAACTACTTCGGCTTCGGCACCGACGCCGACACCGAGCACACCCCCGGCTACGCGATCATCAAACACCGCACCTTCGCCCACCAGGTTCCGCCCGTGCTCGGCCACCACGCGGCCGACATCGACCTGCCCAGCGCCAAGATGCTCGGCGGGCCGCGCGGCCGCGCGAAGGCGTTCCGGCCGCGCTCGGTCGTCAACATCTCCGCGATGAGCTTCGGTTCGATGTCGAGCAACGCGATCAAGGCTCTCAATGCCGGCGCGAAACTCGCCGGCTGCATGCACAACACCGGCGAAGGTGGCCTCTCGCCCTACCACCGTCAGGGCGGTGACCTGATCCTGCAGATCGGCACCTCCTACTTCGGCTGCCGTGACGAGCACGGCAAGTTCGACCTCGACAAGCTCAAGGCCGTCGTCGAGTCCGGGCCCGTACGTGCCATCGAGATCAAGCTGTCCCAGGGCGCCAAGCCGGGTCTCGGCGGACTGCTGCCCGCAGCGAAGGTCAGCGCCGAGATCGCCGAGATCCGCGGCATCCCCGAGGGCGTGGACT
>DASVMH010000179.1:0-9742 GCA_036384455.1 Marmoricola sp.
CGCTGGCGAGTTTGAGATAGGGCAGCACCCGCTTCGCGGCGTAGAAGTCGGCCCACGAGTCGGTGGTTCCGGGCGCCAACGGGAGCGGGCCGATGAAGCCCGGCTCGGCATTGCCGAACGCATCCGCGCCGGCCCGGTGCAACCCGGCCAGGTCGCGCCCGAGGGCGACCGCGTGCTCGGCCGAGGGCCTGGTCGGCTCGACCCAACCGACGATGAGGCAGTCCGGCGCGACAGCGAGCACCTCGGCGACGGGAACCGCGTCGGCCTCGGCGAGCCAGCGCAGCCCGCGGGCCTCGGACTCGAAGAAACCCTCCGGGGCGTTCGTACGGGTCTTCATCAGGGCTGAGCGGCCGTCGGTCAGCCGCAACCGGGTGCTGATGCAGATGTCCCCGCCGGCGACCGGCGTGGTCGCCACGACGGCCGAGCCGAGCACCTGCTCGGCCCGGTCCGCGATCGAGCGCATGCGTGCCACGGCGCCATTCTTGTCCGACGACACGCGTGGCGCCAACCGCACCGAGGTGCTCAGTCGAGCAGATCCGTGAACAGACCCACGAGCACGTCGTCGGTGCGCTCGACGATGGCGAGGGTGGTCGCGAACCCCTCAGGGCCGCCGTACCAGGGGTCCGGGACGTCCGGTGCCTTGCCGGCATCGGTGTCGACACCGGGGTCGAAGCTGCGGAACAACCGGACGCGATCCTCGCTCCCGCCCTGGGCGAGGATGTCCGCGAGGTTGTCCGAATCCATGGCGAGGATGAGGTCGTTGTCGAACCACGCATCATCGAACTGCTTCGCACGGTGGCCGCTCGGGTCGTAACCCGCATCGACGAGCTGTGCGGCCGCGCGCCGGTCCATCGGCTCGCCGGAGTGCCAGCCACCCGTACCGGAACTGGTCACCGTGACCCGCTCGGCGAGATCTGCCTCGGCGAGTTTCGCCTCGAGCACGACCGCGGCCATCGGGGAGCGGCAGATGTTGCCCAGGCAGACCATCGCGATCCGGTACGGCCGACTGCGCGGCGCCGGGAGCGCGGCTGCGCTCACCGGTGGTCCCGGTCAGGCATCAGTGCGTCGATCACCATGTCGGCGATCGAGATGACGACGGCGCCGAACACCGCGGTCCAGAATCCGTCGACGTGGAAACCCGTGCCGATCCCGTGGGCGATCTTGCTGGTCAACAGCAGCATCAGCGCGTTGATGACGAACAGCAGCAGCCCGAGGCTGAGCACGATGAAGGGGAACGAGAGGACCTTCAGCACCGGCTTGACCAGGGAGTTGATCGCGCCGAAGATCGCGCCGGTGACCAGGAGTTGGATGATCCGGTCCGCGCGGGTGTCCGCGGTCAACGTGATGCCGTCGAAGAGCCAGATCGCCACCAGCAGCGCGAGTGCGTTGGTGCCCAGCCAGATGACGAGCTTCATGGTGTGGTCCCTCCCCGGTCGGTCCGGTCGAACCTAGCCGACGGGTCGCTGGTTTCTGAATCCACCGGTTCGGGAGTTGTCCCGCGCGCGGCGTCGCACGGGTTCCTGCGCCGTTGGCGGGCGTCGGGTCGCACCGGGTGGCGGTCTTTGGCGCCGACGAGGGCGGTGAGCGGGTGGTGTCGGCCGGTTGTCGGGTTTGCGGTGGTTTCCTCGGGTCGAGGGGCGTGCTGAGAGCTTAGGTCCCGATTTCCAGTCACCTGGTGACTGGAAATCCCGACCTAAGGCCACGCACCCGCGTACGAAAGGGACAACCCGCCGTAAACCGGGCAGTCGACCGCGGACCCGAGCCACCTGTCCACCTCCGTCGTCGCTGCCAACGACCGCAACCCGCTGCGGCCGGTCAGCCGCGAGCGAGGGCCAGGTCGTGCGACACCGTGCGCGATGCCAAGCGCCGGCCAATGCCTGACCGGTGGATTCACCCAGCGTCGATCGTCTCGATCATCGACTGCTCGCCGTCGGCGATGTGGGTGCGCAACTCCGCGATCGCGGAGTCGGTGTCGCCGGATTCGATGAGCTCGATCAATCTCGTGTGGGTGCCGATCTGGTCGACGGCGTTGCGGCGGATCCGGTCGACGCTGGCCAGCGCCAGACGGACCTCGGCGTACAGCGAATCGGCGGCGGCCACGATGCGCTCCGAGCCGGTGAGGGCGACGACCGCTCGGTGGATCGCGAGGTGGGCGGCCGTGAGATCCGCGACCGAGGTGGACCGGTCGCGGGCAAGGTCGGCGAACGCGTCGAGGGCGTGCCTGCAGGCGGCTCGTGAGCTCTCGTCCGCTTTCGCCCACGCGCGTACGCCCTCGGACTCGAGCACGAGCCGGGCTGCGCAGACGTCGCGGACGGCGGCGGTGTCGAGGGCGCGTACGACGGTGCCCTTGTGTGCAACCCGATCGGCCAGGCCCTCGGCGACGAGTGCGGCGAGGGCCTCGCGGACCGTCGAACGGGCCACGCCGAGGGAGTCGGCGAGCGCGACCTCGCGCAGGGGGGTGCCGGGGGCGACCTCGCCCTCGAACAGCGCGCGCCGCAGCTCGTCGGTCACCCGGTCGACGGTCGTCGCGGGCTCCAGGTTCAAGGTGTCGAAGGACATCCCCCTGATTGTCCGACAAAACCTTGGCAGCAGCGGCCCGGGCTTCGTATACTGATATTGTCTGACAATCCGGCAATCGCCGGTTCGGCGATCCGCGCGCAGGAGGAGGGGAGATGACCGAGCTGAGTTGGGGAGGTCGCTATGTGATGGTCCCGCCCGAACACTTCCGGATCGACTACGCGATCAACCCCTTCATGGACACCTCCGTCCAGCCCGATCGGGCCCGGGTCCGTGAGGAGTACGCCGCCATCGTCGCGGCGATCGAGGCAGCCGGCGGCGAGGTCGTGGAGGTCGAGCAGCGCCCGGATGCACCCGACATGGTCTACGCGATGAACCTCGGCTTCTTCGTCGAGTCCGACCGCGGCCCCGGCGTGGTGCTCTCGCACATGCGCTACCCCGAACGCCGCATGGAGACGGCGTCGACGAGCGCATGGGCCGTGGAGCACGGATACCGCCAATGGCGCATCGGCCGTGACGGCATCGGCGCCCACTTCGAGTCCGGCGATGCGTTCGCGTGGCGTGGCGACCTCGTGGTCGGACACGGATTCCGCACCGACGAACTCGCGGTCAAGCATCTCGCGACCGACCTCGGTGTCACCGCCCACGGCATCCGGATCACCCATCCGGGCATGTACCACCTCGATCTGTCCTTCTGCCCGCTCGACGACAGCCGCGCGATCGTGTGCCCCGAGGCGTACGACTCCGCGTCCGCGACGCGGCTGCTCGGGCTGATCCCGGAGCCACTGGTGATCAGCGAGGCGGAGGCGATGACCTTCTGCGCCAACTCGGTCGTGGTCGGCACCACCGTGATCATGCCCGCCTGCCCGGCGCGGGTGCGCGCGCAGTTGGAGACGTGGGGCTTCGAGGTCGTCGTGGTCGAGGTGCCGGAATACCTCAAGGGCGGCGGCGCGATCCGTTGCCTGACCAACCCTCTCGACGTACGCCTGGGTCGCGATCTGACGCTGCGGGCATAACGTTCCACGTATGACTGATCAGCCGAAGCCACGGCCGGCCATCGCCGACCTCCCGGCGTACGTCCCCGGCAAGCCGCCCACCCCGCGGCCGGGCCGCCCGACGTACAAGCTCAGCTCGAACGAGAATCCCGAGCCCCCGGCTCCCGAGATCCTGGCCGCGGTCGCCGAGGCAGCGCAGGCGCTCAACCGCTACCCCGACATGGGCTGCACCGCGCTCTACGCGGCGCTGGCCGACGATCTCGGTGTCGAGCCCGAGTGGCTCGCCGCGGGAACCGGGTCGGTCGCCGTGCTCTATCACCTGCTGCAGGCGTTCTGCGAGAGCGGCGACGAGGTCGTGCATGCGTGGCGGTCGTTCGAGGCCTACCCGATCGCTGTGTCCGTGACCGGCGCTACCGGCGTACAGGTGCCGGTCACCGCCGACGGCCGCCACGACCTGGATGCGATGGCAGCGGCGGTCACCGATCGTACGAAGGTCGTGGTGCTGTGCACCCCCAACAACCCGACCGGGCCGGCGCTGACGCAGACGGAGGTCCGCGACTTCGTCGGTCGTGTGCCCGGTGACGTGGTCGTGGTCGTGGACGAGGCCTACCGCGAGTTCGTCCGCGCCGACGACCCCGTCGATGGTGTGGCGCTGGTCCGCGACCACGCCAACGTCGTGGCGATGCGGACGTTCGCGAAGGCGTACGGCCTGGCCGGCCTGCGCGTCGGCTACACGATCGCCAGCCCGGAGATCACCTCGGCCGTACGCGCGTGTGCGCTGCCCTTCGGCGTCTCCTCGATCGCCCAGGCCGCCGCGATCGCCGGCCTGGCGCACCGCGACGAGATGCTGCGCCGGGTCGACCGGATCGTCGCCGAGCGCGATCGGGTCACGGCCGCGCTCGCCGACCAGGGCTGGGACCTCCCCGATGCCCAGGGCAACTTCGTCTGGTTCGACCTCGGAGACGAGACCGCCGCCTTCGCTGCCGCGGCAGATGAGGCCGGCATCATGGTCCGTCCCTTCGCCGACGAGGGCGTCCGGGTCAGCATCGGCGAGCCCGCCGGCAACGACGTGTTCCTCGGGGTCGCCGCCGCCTTCCGGGGATAGTCCGACACATCCCGTACCGGTCCTGTCCGATTTGTCGTACGAGATGTGTCGCACTATCCCGGCGGGGGCGGTCGGGGAGGCACTATGGCCCCATGCCGACGTACGCGGAGAAGGGCCAGGAGTTCAGCCGGGACATGAACTACATCCCGGACCGGATCCTCAAGGGCGAGCGGTCCGCGGACCCGCTCGACGATCAGTTCCCGAGCGGGTCCAAGGACAGTCCGCGGGACGTGCAGGTGTGGCCGGCGGAGCCGGAGCGTTATCGGCTCGTGGCGGCCAAGGCGTGCCCGTGGGCCAACCGCGCGATCATCGTGCGCAGGCTGCTCGGGCTCGAGGACGTGATCTCGATGGGCCTGTGCGGACCCACCCACGACGTGCGTTCGTGGACCTTCGACCTCGACGCGGGCGGGGTGGATCCGGTGCTGGGCTACGAGCGGCTGCAGCAGGCGTACTTCGCCCGGATCCCCGACTATCCCCGTGGGATCACCGTGCCCGCGATCGTCGACGTGGAGTCGAAGGCGGTCGTGACCAACGACTTCCCACAGATCACCCACGACCTGTTCTTCGAGTGGCGCGACCACCACCGCCCCGATGCCCCCGACCTGTGGCCGGCTGATCTCCGCGAGGAGATGGAGGAGGTGATGCACCGGATCTTCACCGAGGTCAACAACGGCGTCTACCGATGCGGCTTCGCCGGCTCGCAGGAGGCGTACGACAGCGCGTACGACCGTCTCTGGGTGGCGATGGACTGGCTCGAGGAGCGCCTGACCCATCGGCGCTACCTCATGGGTGATCGCCTCACCGAGGCCGACGTACGCCTGTTCACCACCCTCGCGCGCTTCGACGCCGTCTACCACGGCCACTTCAAATGCAACCGCAACAAGCTCAGCGAGATGCCGGTCCTCGGGGCGTACGCGCGCGATCTCTATGCGACGCCCGGCTTCGGCGAGACCATCGACTTCGAGCAGATCAAGCGGCACTACTACGTCGTCCACGAGGACATCAACCCGTCCGGCATCGTCCCCGACGGCCCCGACGTGGCGTGGTGGCAGCTGCCCCACGACCGCGGCCGCCTCTAGTGTCGTCGGGTCGATTCGCATAGGGGCGACTTGCTCGGTACGGTGAGGGAAGAGGATGTGTCCCGGCTCACACCCGGGGCGGGGGCCGTCCGTGACTTGTCCTTACCCGAGCCGGCGATCCCGGCTCGCAGAGGAAGCCAGGAGATGAGTTATGTCCGACGGATCCGCAGCTTTCGGCCACGACCTCGCTGAGGTGTTCGGTCCTGCCCACCTTGACGGCGGCGCCGACGTGGGCGCTGAGATGGTGCAACTGCTCACCCCCGAGGGTGAGCGGGTTCATCACCCCGAGTTCGACCTCGACTTCAGTGCCGACGAGGTTCGCGGGTTCTACCGCGACATGGTGCTGACCCGCCGTCTCGACGTCGAGGCCACGGCGCTGCAGCGGCACGGCGAGCTCGGCATCTGGACCCAGCTGTTGGGGCAGGAGGCGGCCCAGATCGGCGCCGGCCGCGCCCTACGGGCCCAGGACTACGTCTTCCCGACCTACCGCGAACATGGCGTCGCGTACTGCCGCGGCGTCGACCCGCAGCACCTGCTCAGCCTGTTCCGCGGCGCTGACTTCGGCGGCTGGGACCCGCACGACCACAATTTCGGGCTCTACACGATCGTGATCGGCGCCCAGACCCTGCATGCGACCGGGTACGCCATGGGCGTACAGCGCGACGGACTCGTCGGCACCGGCGACGACGATCGCGACATGGCGGTGCTCGCCCACTTCGGCGACGGTGCCTCCAGCCAGGGCGACGTCAACGAGGCATTCGTCTTCGCAGCGTCCTACAACGCGCCCGTGGTGTTCTTCTGCCAGAACAACCAGTGGGCGATCTCGGAACCCATCGACCGGCAGACGCGCATCCCGCTGTTCCAACGCGCGCGGGGCTTCGGGTTCCCGGGGATCCGCGTCGACGGCAATGACGTCATGGCGACTTACGCCGTCACCCGCGCGGCGCTCCAGCGGGCGCGGGAGGGCAGTGGCCCGACGCTGGTCGAGGCGTACACCTATCGGATGGGTGCGCACACCACCACCGACGACCCGACCCGCTACCGCCTCAACGACGACGTCGAGAGCTGGAAGCTGAAGGATCCGATCGAGCGGGTGCGCGTCTACCTCGTGCGCAACAGCCTCGCCGACCAGGCCTGGTTCGAGCAGGTCCAGGCGGAGGCCGATCAGCTCGGACACGACCTGCGTGAGGGTTGCAAGGCGATGCCGGACCCGACGCCGCTGAGCATGTTCGACCACGCGTACGCCGAGACGCCGCCCGAGTTGCTCGCCGAACGCGACGGCTTCGCGGCCTATCTGGAGAGTTTCGACGAGACGGCGGGGGCGCACTGATGGTGTCGACAGGCTCAACCACCGGCGGGACGAAGATCACCCTGGCCAAGGGCCTCAACATGGGGCTGCGCAAGGCGATGGAGAACGACCCGAAGGTCCTGCTCATGGGCGAGGACGTCGGCAAGCTCGGCGGCGTCTTCCGGATCACCGACGGACTGCAGAAGGACTTCGGCGAGGATCGCGTCATCGACTCGCCGCTGGCCGAGTCCGGCATCGTCGGCACGGCGGTCGGTCTCGCGTTGCGCGGGTACAAGCCCGTTGTCGAGATCCAGTTCGACGGGTTCGTCTATCCGGCGTACGACCAGATCGTGTGTCAGGTCGCGAAGATGCACTATCGCTCGCGCGGGCGGACCCCGTTGCCGATGGTGATCAGGATCCCGTTCGGCGGCGGCATCGGTGCCGTCGAGCACCACTCCGAGAGCCCCGAGGCACAGTTCGCGCACACCCCTGGGCTGAAGGTCGTCGCCTGCTCCAACCCCGTCGACGGCTACTGGATGATTCAGCAGGCGATCGCCTCCCCGGACCCGGTCATCTTCCTCGAGCCCAAGCGGCAGTACCACGCCACGAAGGCCGAGCTGGACGAGAACACCGCACCTCCGCCGCTGTTCACGAGCCGGCTGATGCGTCGCGGCAACGACGCGACCCTGATCGCCTATGGTCCGACCGTGAAGACCGCGATGCTCGCCGCAGAGGCAGCTGCGGTCGAGGGCCACTCACTCGAGGTCTTCGACCTGCGCACGCTGTCGCCGCTCGATCTGGATCCCATCTACGACTCCGTACGTCGCACCGGACGTGCGGTGGTGGTCCACGAGGCGCACGGGAACCTCGGCATGGGCACCGAGGTGGCGGCGCGGATCACCGAGGAGTGCTTCTACTCCCTCGAGGCTCCGGTGCTGCGGGTCGGTGGCTTCGACACGCCCTACCCCCCGTCGCGGTTGGAGGAGTCATGGCTCCCCGACCTCGACCGGGTCCTCGACGCGGTCGATCGTTCGATGGGTTTCTGAGGAGAGCTGGATGGCCGACTATCTGCTGCCCGACGTCGGTGAGGGTCTGACCGAGGCCGAGATCGTGTCCTGGAAGGTCAAGGTCGGTGACACGGTCCAGATCAACGACGTCGTCGTGGAGATCGAGACCGCCAAGTCGCTGGTCGAACTGCCCTCCCCGTACGCCGGCGTGGTCACCGCGATCATGGTCGCCGAGGGGGAGACCGTCGAGGTGGGCACGCCGATCATCTCGATCGGGGAGCCCTCCGCAGATTCCGGACAATTGTCGAGTTCTGACGGTGATGCGACCGGATCAGGCGTCACAACCCCGCAATTGCCCGCAGACGGCGAGATCGACCTCTCCAACCCGGCCGCGTCGGGAGGTGGCGAGGGCGAGTCGCTCGTCGGCCGGATGAAGGCCGATCGAGGTGCTGTGCGACGCCCTCGGCGCAAGGTGCTCGAGGCGGCCGGTGAGCGCACGGCCCGCGCCGATGTCCAGGATGTCTTCAACGCGGGCGCTCCCCAACAGCACGACAAGGTCGAGCGGATCGTCGACGCCGTGCTCTCCGATGCGCGCGCGCAAAGTGGCGTCGACTCGTCCGTGGTCGACTCGTTCCGGCCGGCGCCGGAGGGTGCCGAGGGCGGGTCGGAGGCGAGTTCACCGCTCGCGAAGCCGCCGGTGCGCCGGCTCGCCAAAGATCTCGGCGTCGATCTCGCCACGGTGACCCCGACCGGTGAGGGCGGCGTGATCACGACCAGGGACGTCGTTGCCGCGGCAGGTGGCGCAGCCACGTCAGCACCACCGGCAACGCCGGCTACCCCGGGCGCCGCGCTCGTGAGTCCGCCTGCCCGCGAGGGCGAGACCCGCGAGCCGATCAAGGGCGTGCGCAAGATGATGGCGCAGGCGATGACGTCGTCGGCGTTCACCGCCCCGCACGTCACCGAGTGGGTCGCCGTCGACATCACCCCGACGCTGGAGTTCTGTCGCGCCCTGCGCGACGACCCGGCGTACGCCGATGTGAAGGTCAGCCCGCTGCTCGTCCTCGCCCGCGCGTGCATCGTCGCGATGCGCAACACCCCGGTGGTGAACTCGTTCTGGGACGAGGCCGCGCAGGAGATCGTGGTCAAGGACTACGTCAACCTCGGGATCGCCGCCGCCACGCCGCGCGGCCTGGTCGTGCCCAACATCAAGGACGCCGACCGACTCACGATGCCACGACTGGCGCAGGCGTTCGCCGACCTGACCGCGGTCGCGCGTGAGGGGAAGACGCAACCGGCGGAGATGGCCGGTGGCACCTTCACGATCACCAACGTCGGTGTCTTCGGCGTCGACGGCGGCACCCCGATCATCAACCCCGGCGAGTCCGCGATCCTGTGCTTCGGCGCGGCTCGGCGGCAGCCGTGGGTGGTCACCCTCGACGACGGGTCGGAGTCGCTCGCGATCAGGGACGTCTGCCAGTTGACGCTGTCCTTCGACCACCGGCACATCGACGGCGAGTCCGGCTCCCGCTTCCTCGCCGAGGTGGCGGCGATCATGGCCGACCCCGCCTCGGCTCCCCTCTGATCCGTCAGAGTTCTGGGGTCTCGGCGCTGGCGGATCCCAGGTAGTGACGCAACACCTCGTTGTTGAGGAGTTGTGATGACCAAGTCGATCGAGGTGCGTCGGGGGTTCTGGCAGGGGATCCGTGCGGGTCTGGGAGTGCCTGAGGCTGCGGCTGCTGTGGGCGCGTCGC
>DASVMH010000180.1:0-10033 GCA_036384455.1 Marmoricola sp.
TCGAGGCGACTCTTGAAGCCGTGCAGCGCAGCGTGGCAGCCGAGCGCGGCGAGCCCTTCTGCACGCGGATGGCGATCATCGCGATGGGACGCTACGGCGGCTTCGAGCTCGGGTACGGCAGCGACGCCGACGTGATGTTCGTCCACGACCCGTTGCCCGGTGCGGACAAGGAAACGGCGGCGTCGATGGCGAAGGCGGCGGCCAACGAGCTTCGCCGGGTGCTCTCGGCGCCGGCCTCGGACCCGTCATTGGAGGTCGACGCCGACCTGCGACCCGAGGGCCGCAACGGCCCGCTCGTCCGGACGCTCGATGCCTATGCCGCGTACTACGCGAAGTGGTCGGCGGTGTGGGAGGCGCAGGCGCTGTTGCGGGCCACGCCGCTGGTCGGGGACCGCGACCTGTGTGCGCGGTTCAGCGAGTTGATCGACCCGCTGCGCTTCCCCGAGGGTGGGCTCAGCGAGGACGACGTCCGCGAGATCCGGCGGATCAAGGCCCGCGTCGACACCGAGCGGTTGCCGCGCGGCGCCGACCCGAAGACGCACCTCAAGCTCGGCCACGGTGGCCTCTCCGACATCGAGTGGACCGTGCAGCTGCTGCAGATGCGGCACGCGGCCGCAATTGCGGAGTTGCGCACCACAAAGACGCTCGAGGCGCTCGACGTCGCCGTCGCTCACGAGCTGCTCGACCCCGCCGACGCCGAGGCGCTGCGCGAGGCCTGGCTGCTGGCCAGTCGTGCCCGCAACGCGACCGTCCAGGTGCGCGGCCGTCCCACCGACCAGCTGCCGCGTGACGCGCGCGAGCGGGCCGCGGTCGCCTCGATGCTGCGGTACGCCCCCGGCGAGTCCGACACGATGATCAACGACTACCTGCGCACCGCCCGTCGCGCACACGCGGTGGTCGACCGGATCTTCTGGGAGTGAATCAGCCCGCGTGCGAGCCGCGGGAGCGGCGGACCTGTCGCGGTCCGGCGACGCAGGCGACCGCGATCGCCGTGGTGATCGGGACCGCGAGGACCAGCCCGATCGCCGACGCCAACGTACGGGTTATCTCCTCGGCGATGTCCTCGGTCGACAGCAGCTGCAGGAACGGGCGCTCGTAGTAGTAGAGCAGCAGCAGCACCATCAGTGCGGTGCCGGCGTACGCGAAGACGATCGTGTAGATCGTCGAGGCGATGTGGTCGCGGCCGATCCGCATCGCGCTGGTGAACAACTCCCGTCGGCCCATGTCGTCGCCCGCGGCGCGCAACTCCCACACCGCCGAGGCCTGGGTGATCGTGACGTCGTTGAGCACGCCGAGGCCGGCGACGATCACCGCGCACGTGAGCAGTCCCTGGAAGCTGACGTTGCCGGCGAAGGTGGACAGGATCGCGCCGGACTCGTCGGTGACGCCGGTGAGGTGACCGTGATGGATCGTCAGCAGGGCGACGATCGCGGTCACGCCGACGCCGCCGAGGGTCCCCGCGAGGGCGGCGCTGGTGCGCAGCGACGGCCCGTGCGCGAGATAGAGCACCACGAACATGATCGCCGCCGACCCGGTCAAGGCGACGCCGGTGCCGCTCTCGCCGGTGAGCAGCGCGGGCAGCATGAACTTGACCAGCACCAGTGCACCGAAGCCGAGCCCCACCACCGCCAGCAGTCCGCGCAGTCGTGCGACCGCGACGACCACGAGAAGGAAGACCGCGAAGAGGATCCACAGCGAGCCGGAGCGGTGGATCGTGAAGTACGACAGCTCTGCGGCGGCACCGCTCTTCCCGGGCGTACGGACGAGCTCGACGGTGTCGCCCTTCGAAAGCCCCGAGGTGAACACCTCGGGTGGGACGGTGATGTCGGCGGTCTGACCCTTGCCGGCGCCCTGCGTGACACGGACGCCGATCTTGCCGCAGGTCGCGCCCTCGCCGCCCCCGTAGTTCTCCGGGCAGGCCTTCTCGACCTTGGTGACCGTCGCCCGGGGGAAGGTGACGCCGGGCGCGGCGTATGACGTGTCGCCGCTGGGATGCGGCGTGTGCGAGGGCCAGAACGCGACCACGCCGACGACGGTCAGGACCGCGACGACACCGAGCGCGCCGAGCAGGATCAGTCGCGCGGTGCTGCGGACCGGTACGTCGGGAGCGGGACCGTGCGTATGTGCGTGGGTGTGGGCCACCGGGTCACTCGCCCTTGTAGAGCGGGGAGTCCTTGCGGGAGACCATGTCGAACTGCTGCTCCCGCGGAAGCTCGCTCAGTGGCCCGAGCATCGCGATGTCCTCGCCGGTGACCTCGGCCGCGTCGCCGATCGGCACGATCGAGTGCACCACCTGGCCGCCGTGCAGCGCGTCGCCGTGATCGGCGTAGAGGTGCAGCAGGGTGAAGGCCTGGTGGCCGTCGACGCCGGAGATCAGCCGCCGGTCGGGGGCGAGGTCCATCGTGTAGCAGGTGGCGCTGGCGACGGAGACGGGGACACCGGCGAAGGTCGAGTAGGACGAGTAGTGGAAATGCCCGCCGATGATCGCGCGTACGTCGGAGCCGGCGATCGCGTCGGCCAGCGCCTGTTGGTCGTGCAGCTCGATCAGCGCGGCGACCGGGGTGGCGGGCACCGCGATCGGTGGATGGTGCATCGCCAGGATGGTGCCGTGCTCGGCGGGGGTGGCGAGCTGCTCGCGCAGCCAGGCGAGCTGGTCGGCGCTCAGCTCGCCGTGGTGCCATCCGGGAACGCTCGTGTCCAGCGCGATGATGCGCAGTCCGGCGACGTCGTGGACGGTGTCCTGCGGCTCGCTCGAGGCGGCCCCGAACAGTGCCTGGGAGTACGTCTCGCGCTCGTCGTGGTTGCCCATCACCCACACGACGCTCGCCCCGATCTCAGCGGCGACCGGCTCGATCGCCTTGCGCAGCAGCTCGTACGCCCCGGGCTCGGCGATGTCGGCGAGGTCGCCGGTCAGGACCAGTGCCTGGGGTGCGGGATCGATCAGGCGCAGCTTGCGCAGGGTGCGCTCGAGGTTGGCGACCGTGTCGACGGCGCCGTACTGCAGGGTGTCCGCGCGCAGGTGGGTGTCGCTGAGGTGGGCGATCACGTGGGTGGGATCGTCGTGCTGGCCGAAGCTCACGGGTTCACGCTAGGTGATGATGCTGAACGGCTGATGAACTCGTCGACGCTCGCGAGGTCGTAGGACCCCGCGTCGGTGCCGAGCCCCTGGGCCACCTGGGCGGCGGTCGCGCAGCCGAGCTGGGCCGCGGCGTGCACGTCGCGGTCGAGCGAGAGGCCGCGGAGGAAGCCGGCGGAGAAGGCGTCGCCACAGCCGGTGGTGTCGACCACGTCGATCGGGTACGCCGGCACCTCGATCGTCTCCTCGGCGGTGACGACCAGGGCGCCCTTGCTGCCCTGCGTGACCGCGACGCAGCCGGCGCCGGCCGCGACCAGCGCGCGGGCACCCTCGGCGAGGTCGGTCGCGCCCGTGAAACCGAGGACCTGCTCGTCGTTGGGCAGCAGGTAGTCGGTCCGGGGGAGGGCATCGGCGATCCACGCCAGCATGTCGGGATCGCCGGGGGCGAGGATGTCGAGCGAGGTGACCGCACCGATCGAGCGGGCGTACTCCAACAACTCGCCGGCAGCCGGTCCGCCGAGGAACTCCGGTCCACCGAGGTGCAGATGGGTGATGCCGTCGAGCCGGGACCGGTCGAGGTCGTCGAGGGTGAAGGTGCCGTTGGCGCCGATGCAGTGCCACGCGGGACGGTCGCCGTTGGGCCGGACCGGGATCACCGACGCGGACGTCTGCTCGGGCTTGCGGACCAGACCGGTCGTGTCCACGCCCTCCTTGTCGAGCAGGGAGAGGAGGGTGTCGGCGATCGGATCGGTGCCGACGGCGCCGTACGACGCGACCCGGGCGCCGAGGCGGCTGAGCACGACCGCGGTGCCCCCGGCCGTACCCGCCGGCGACATCCGGATCGTCTCCACCAGTTGCCCGTCGGAGCCTTCGGGGATCGACTCGATCCCGATGACGTGGGTGTCGAGGACGTGGACGCCGACGGTCGCGATCTTCACTGACTCTCCTTGGTCGATCCGTAGTCGAGGGCGATCGCCTGGGCGATCACGTCGTGTTGCTGTGTCTCGGTGAGCACCCGTGGCTCGCCGAGCGCGCTGGCGCGGTGCTGCAGCGCCGCCAGCCACTCGAGCAGCAGGGCGTTGTCGACGGCCCTGGCCAGCGTTGCCCCGATGGCCACCGAGCCGTGATTGGCCATCAGCGCGGCCTGCCGTCCCGCCAGCGCATCCATGACAGAGGTGGCGAGCTCGGGGGTGCCGAAGGTGGCGTACGGCGCGACCCGGATCGCACCGCCGAGGCTGAGCTGTTGGTAGTGCAGCACCGGCAGCTCGTCGAGCACGCACGCGCACGCGGTCGCGAAGGGGGCGTGGGTGTGCACGACCGCGCCCGCATCGGTCTCGGCGTAGACGCGCAGATGCAGGCCGAGCTCGGAGGTCGGGGCCAACCGGCCCTCGATGACGTTGCCGTCGAGATCGGTGAGGGTGACCGAATCGGCGGTGCAGTCACCGAGCACGACTCCGGTCGCGGTCACTGCGACCCGGTCGCCGTCGCGTGCCGAGACGTTGCCTGCAGTGCCGATCAGCAGGCCCGCCCCGGCCAGGGTGCGCGCCGCTTCGGCGACTTCGTCACGCAGGTCCACGGACACCTCCTCGATCCACTGGCTCAGACTAGGGTGCGAGCACCGGTCGGCGACGGATCCGCGAGGACGAGATGGGCGTACGTACGCGCGCGACGGCGACGATGCTCGCCGTCGCGGCCATCGAGCGGGCCGGATCCTCCGCCGAAGATGCCGGGTACGACGACCTGCAACGCGGTCTCTACCGAGCGTTGCTGACGCGACTGTTGGATCGCCGACTGCCTCGGTCGCTCCTCCCCGGACCGGTCGTGGAGGCCGACGTCGAGATCGCGGAGGTGGCTGATCTCGGGCGCATCCACGAGGAGTTGAAGGAGTTCACCCCGATGCGGCAGTCGGGTGCTCTGCGGTTGGTTCCGGGCCACGGTCGTCGGGCCGGTGGAGCGTTCTACACCCCACCAGCTCTGATCGAGCACCTGCTCGACACGGCGCTGGAACCGGTGCTGGCCTCGGTCGCGGACGTCGCCTCGGTGACGGTCTGCGACCCCACCTGCGGCAGTGGGCTGTTCCTCGTCGCCGCGGCTCGCAGGATCTCCGCCCGGATGGGCGGGTGCGCTCCGGGGTCCGTGCGCGGGATGGACCTCGACCCGGTCGCGGTCGATCTGGCCCGAGCGGCGCTGTGGGTCGAAGCGGGCTGTCCCGACGACTTCGCGCCCTTCGCGGCAGCGGTCACCGTCGGCGACGCGTTGGCCGACCCGTGGACCGCGTCCTTCGACGTGGTGGTGGGCAACCCGCCGTTCCTCAACCAACTCGAACGGGCCACGGCGCTCGATCAGGCGGCCGTCGATCGGGTCCGGTCGCTCCTGGGGGCGGCGACCGGGGCGTACACCGACGTCAGTGGGCTGATCCTGTTGCGCGCGCTCGACCTGGTCCGCCCCGGCGGCCGGGTGGCGCTCGTACAGCCGCAGTCGCTGCTGGCCGCACGGGACGCCGCGCCCGTACGCGAACGGCTCCTCGAGCGGGCATCGCTCGTGCACCTGTGGGCCAGTGACACCCCTGTCTTCGAGGGTGCGTCGGTGCTGACCTGCGCGCCGACGTTGGTGGTCGGAGGGGAGCAGGGCCCGGTCTCGCTCAGCCACGGCCCCGGCTTCGCGGCGATGCGCCCGGTCGACGTCTCCGACGGCCGACTGGCCAGCGGGTGGTCGGGGCTCCTCGCCGAGGGCCTCGGGGTGCCGCCGGTCGAACTGTCGGCCGACGGGGTGCTGGGTGACATCGCCGCGTGCACCGCCGATTTCCGGGACCAGTACTACGGGCTGGTGCCGTACGTCTCCGACGGACCCGCCGATCCCGACCATGCCCGGCTGATCACCTCTGGACTGATCGATCCCGCCGTGTCGCTGTGGGGCGAGGTGTCGACGAGGTTCGCCAAGGAGCGGTTCGCGAGCCCGGTGGTCGACGTACGCGCCCTGCCGGAGGCGCTGGATGGGTGGGCGTCGCGGCGACTGGTCCCCAAACTCCTGGTGGCGACCCAGTCACGGGTGATCGAGGCGGTCGTCGACGCGGAGGGCGAGTGGCTGCCGTCCGTACCTGTCATCACGGTGGTCCCGCCCCCTGACCGTCTCTGGCACGTACTCGCCGTGCTGTGCGCGCCGCCGGTGACCGCCCACGCGGCCACCCGTTGGGCCGGCGCCGGGCTGACGATGCACGCGATCAAGCTCAGCGCGAAGCAGGTCGCCTCCCTCCCGCTGCCCGCCGACGCGACCGCCTGGGACGAGGGGGCCGACCTCGCCCGCCGCGCCCAGCACGCCGCCTCCCCGGCCGCCCGCGACGCCCTCCTGCGCGACCTCGCCCGGGTGATGACCGCCGCGTACTCCTCCTCCGACGAGGTCCTCATCTGGTGGCTCGATCGCGCCCGATTGGGATAGTGCGACACATCTCGTACCGTCCGTGTCCGATTTGTCGTACGGGATGTGTCGCACTATCCCGATCCGTGGGCCGTACGCTGCCGAAATGACGAGTTTCCGAGAGGCCGTCGAGGCCAAGAATGCCGAGGCGATGGCGGCGCTGCTGGCCGACGACGTCACCTTCCGCAGCCCGGTCGCGTTCAAGGCGTACGAGGGCAGGCCGATTACCGCTGCGATCCTGGCGGCGGTGGTCGAGGTGTTCGAAGACTTTCACTACGTCCGCGAGATCCACGACCCGGAGACCGGCGATCACGCCCTGGTCTTCGAGGCGAAGGTCGAGGGGCTCGCGGTCACCGGCTGCGACTTCCTGCAGTACGACGCCGCCGGCCTGATCACGGACTTCATGGTCATGGTCCGGCCGCTGCGTGCCGCCGAGGCGCTCGCGCAGGCGATGGGTGCCCGGTTCGAGGCGATCCAGGCGGCCGCGTCGCGCTCGTAATGTTGTCGTCAGGTCCGCCGTGGACCGTGGGCGCATGGCTCTACGAAACCTGCGCTACGCCGCACCCAAGGTGCCCGAGGTCTATGTCCTCTTCTGGGTGATCAAACTGCTGACCACGGGCGTCGGCGAGACCGCCTCGGACTTCTTCGGGACGTGGAACCTGGTCGCCGCCGCCGTGATCGGCGTCGGCGGATTCTTCGCCGCGATCCGGTGGCAGACCAGCGCGTCGAGCTACCGCCCGGTCCGCTACTGGGTGAGCGTCCAGATGGTCGCGGTCTTCGGCACGATGATCGCCGACGGCCCGCACGTCGCGCTCGGTTCGCCGTACTACCTCGACGCCGCGATCTACTTCGTCGCGCTGTGTGCGCTGCTCTCCTGGTGGAAGCGCTCCGAGGGGACGCTCTCGGTGCACTCGATCACCACCGCGAGGCGTGAGCGGTTCTACTGGGCCACCGTGCTGCTCACCTTCGGGCTCGGCACGGCGCTCGGCGACACCACGGCCACGAACCTGCACATGGGGTACGGGTGGTCGACGGTGCTCTTCGCCGTGCTGATCGTGTTGCCGTTGATCGCCTGGCGACTCGGGGCCGACGCGGTCGTGTGCTTCTGGGCTGCGTACTCCCTGACCCGTCCGCTGGGAGCGAGCATCGCCGACGGGCTGGCGGTGAGCAGGGCGCATGGTGGCCTCGGGCTGACCACCGGAGTGGTGACCGCTGTGGGGTTGGCGCTCTTCGTGATCCTGGTCGCCTACGTCGCGATCACCCACTCCGATGTGGAGGGCGCGCACCTGCATCGCGGAGAGCTCGACGCCCTCATCGACGGGGCCGACGCCGAACCACTCCCGAGTGCGGACTGAGGGTGCCATGACCGCGTGGCGCGAAGTAGCGCTGATGATCGTGCTCGTGGGCGCGGTCGTTGTCGCGATGCTGCTGTGCCGGTGAGCCGCACCATCCCCGGCAGGCGTACGCCTCAGGCCTGAAGGCCCAGCGCGAGCGGGAGCACGGCTGCCGCTCCCGCCTGACGGAGTCGATGCGCGGCCAGGGTCATCGACCAGCCGGTGACGACGAGATCGTCGACGAGCAGCACCCGCCGGTCGGTCAGGTCGTCGTGCCCGATCCGGATCCGCCGGTCGATCGCGGCCACGCGTTGTGCCGAGTTCGTCGCCCCCTGCCCGGGCTGCACCGAAGCATCGCCGATATGCACCTGCCCGATCACCGGTACGCCCAGGTGGCGCGACAGGCCCGCGACCAGACTCGCGACCAGGATCGGATGGGTCCGTGACTCGAAGCCGACGATGCCGTCCGGGGCGGGCTGCCACTCGGACAGGATCTCGATGACCCCGGCGACCAGCGGGTGCGGCACTTCCTGATCGGGGACCCCCTCGCGGAACAGGCCGCGCAGCGCCTGGCCGAGACCGAGGTCGGTCAACCGGGCGACAGCACGACCGGGCTCTGCGCCGTCGGCGATCTTCCCGCGCAGGTCGAGCCCGAGGTTGGCCAGCGCCGTGGGCCACATCTTGCGCGGCTCGATCACGACACCGGGCCGCGACAGCCGCCGTGCCGCGGAGGAGGTCGCCGCGCCGGACACGGTCGTGGGCACCACGTTGCCGGCGCAGTTGTCGCACCTGCCGCAGTCGGTTTCGACGGCGTCGTCGAGGGCCTCGCGGAGGAAGCGCATCCGGCACCTGTCGGTGTCGAGGTACTCCAGCATCGCGTCCTGCTCGGCCGCGCGGGCGGCGGCCACCCGGTCGTACCGCTCCTGGTCGTAGGCCCAGTCGCGCCCGGTCGCGAGCCAGCCGCCGCGGACCCGCTGCACCGCGCCGTCGACGTCGAGCACCTTGAGCATCGTCTCGAGGCGGGTGCGGCTGAGGTCGACGTAGGTCTCCAGGGTCGCGGTGGACATCGGTTGCCCCGATTGAGCCGGGTCGAGCGCCTTCAAAACGGTGCGTACCTGGTGCTCGGGCGGGAAGGCGAGCGAGGCGAAGTAGCGCCAGATCTCGCGGTCCTCGTGGGCCGGCAGCAGCACCACCGGCGCCTGCGCGCCGTCGGCCAGGCCGCGACCGGCGCGTCCGACCTGTTGGTAGTAGGCGACGGGGGAGGCCGGCGCACCGACGTTGACGACGAAGCCGAGGCGCGCGTCGAAACCCATCCCGAGCGCGCTCGTCGCGACCAGGGCCTTCAGCCGGCCGGCGAGGAGATCCTGTTCGAGGGCCAGTCGCTCGGTCGCCTCGGTCTGACCCGAATAGGCCGCGACAGCATGCCCTTGCGCCCGCAGGTGGTCGGCGATCTCCTGGGTGGTTGCCACGGTGAGGGTGTAGACGATGCCGGAGCCGGGCAGATCCGCCAGATGCTCGGCCAGCCAGGCGAGTCGTTCCTCGGGGCGCTTGAGGCGGACGACTGCGAGCCGCAGCGATTCCCGATCCAGCGACCCGCGCAGCACGAGCACGTCAGTGCCGAGTTGCTCGGCGATGTCGCGGGTGACCCGCGCATTGGCGGTCGCCGTCGTGGCCAGCACCGGGATGCCCTCGGGCAGGTCGGTGAGCATCTGCCGGATCCGGCGATAGTCGGGCCGGAAGTCGTGGCCCCAGTCGGAGATGCAGTGCGCCTCGTCGATGACCAGCAGCCCGGCGGTCTCGGTGAGCCGGGGGAGCACCTCGTCGCGGAAGCCGGGGTTGTTGAGCCGCTCCGGGCTGACCAGCAGCACGTCGATCTCGCCGGCTGCGATGTGGCTGCGGATCTCCTCCCACTGCTCGAGATTGGTCGAGTTGATCGTTGCCGCCCGGATGCCGGCCCGCTCGGCGGCCTCGATCTGGTTGCGCATCAGTGCCAGCAGCGGTGAGACGATCACCGTCGGCCCCGAGCCCGCCTGCCGCAGCAGAGCGGTGGCCACGAAGTAGACCGCGGACTTGCCCCACCCGGTCCGCTGCACGACCAGTGCCCGGCGCTTGTCGATGACCAGCGCCTCGATCGCGGCCCACTGGTCGTCGTAGAGCGTCGCATCGTCGCGCCCGACCAACGCACGCAGGTGTCGCTCGGCGGCCTCCC
>DASVMH010000181.1:0-1856 GCA_036384455.1 Marmoricola sp.
GACGTACGAGCTGTTCATGGACCTACTCGACGACTCCCACTCCGATGACGCGCTCGACTTCCCGGTCGTCTACGCCTCCGCGAAGGCCGGCCGCGCCTCCCTCGAGCAGCCCGCCGACGGCGGCCTGCCCGACGCGGAGAATCTCGACGCGCTCTTCCAGACGATCCTCGAGACGATCCCGGCCCCGACGTACACCGAGGGCGCGCCGCTGCAGGCGCACGTGACCAACCTCGACGCCTCGCCGTTCCTCGGCCGGCTCGCCCTCGTCCGCGTCCACGAGGGCGTGCTCCGCAAGGGTCAGAACGTCGCCTGGATGCGTCAGGACGGCACCACCCAGAACGTCAAGATCACCGAACTGCTGGTCACCAACGCCCTCGAGCGCGAGCCCGGCGAGGAGGCGCGGCAAGGTGACATCGTCGCGATCGCCGGCATCCCCGACATCATGATCGGCGACACCCTCGCCGACCCGGAGAACCCGGTCGCGCTGCCCAAGATCGTCGTCGACGAGCCCGCGATCTCGATGACCATCGGCACCAACACCTCCCCGCTGGCCGGCCGTGGCCCGACGAAGAACACCAAGGTCACCGCGCGTCTGGTCAAGGACCGCCTCGACCGCGAACTGGTCGGCAACGTGTCCCTGCGGGTCCTCGACACCGGGCGCCCCGACGCCTGGGAGGTGCAGGGACGTGGCGAGCTGGCGCTGGCGATCCTGGTCGAGCAGATGCGCCGCGAGGGCTACGAGCTGACCGTCGGCAAGCCCCAGGTCGTCACCAAGGAGGTCGACGGCAAGGTGCACGAGCCGGTCGAGCGGCTGACGATCGACATCCCCGAGGAGTACCTCGGCGCCGTCACCCACCTGCTGGCCGTCCGCAAGGGCCGCATGGAGCAGATGACCAACCACGGCACCGGCTGGGTCCGCATGGAGTTCCTGGTCCCGGCCCGCGGGCTGATCGGCTTCCGCACCGAGTTCCTCACCGAGACCCGCGGCACCGGCATCGCCCACCACGTCTTCGAGAGCTACGAGCCGTGGGCCGGCGAGATCCGCTCCCGCGCCTCCGGCTCCCTGGTCGCCGACCGGTCGGGTGCCGCCACGGCGTACGCCATGACCAACCTTCAGGAGCGCGGCACGATGTTCGTGGACCCGACGACGGAGGTCTACGAGGGCATGATCGTCGGGGAGAACTCCCGCGCCGACGACATGGACGTCAACATCACCAAGGAGAAGAAGCAGACCAACGTCCGCTCCTCCACCGCCGACAACTTCGAGAAGTTGATCCCGCCGAAGAAGCTCTCGCTGGAGCAGTGCCTGGAGTTCTGCCGCTCCGACGAGTGCGTCGAGGTCACCCCCGACACGGTCCGGATCCGCAAGGTCGTCCTCGACCAGAACGAGCGCGCCAAGGAGGCCGCCCGCGCCCGTCGCGGCTGATCGCGTACGTACTGACTATCAGTTCATGCTCGAAGTTGCC
The DNA here is from genome assembly GCA_036384455.1 of Marmoricola sp. GTDB lineage: Bacteria > Actinomycetota > Actinomycetes > Propionibacteriales > Nocardioidaceae > Marmoricola. Next base: position 1,467 of record DASVMH010000181.1, read on the forward strand.
GGTTTCACGCTGCGGCCACGGGCGCTCCGCCGCGAACTGATAGTCGTTTCGTACGCAATGCCCCCCGCACACAATTGGTGACGTACTCGGGGTCGCGCATCACGTGCTCCCAACCGAACCTCAGCACGGTCCAGCCGTCGAGGACGAACGCGTTGTAGCGCTCGATGTCGCGTGTGAGCGCCTCGCGGCTGGAGTGGAACTCGAACGAGTCCGCCTCGAGGATCACGTGATGCCGTCGATCGACCAGATCGGGGCGGCCGATCTCACCGACCCATTGCTGCGGGACGAAGTGCGCATCGGGGATCTGCATGACGATGGCGCGGAGCACGGATTCGAAGGGGTTGGCAGCGCGCGCGTCCGCTGCCTCGATCACGTCGATCGCCCGCCGCC
>DASVMH010000182.1:0-2478 GCA_036384455.1 Marmoricola sp.
GATGTGCGCGTCGGGAACCCCGACCTTGCGCCACAGGTCACGCGCCTCGGTGTCCTCGGGCAGCACCGTCACCCAGATCTTGTCCGGGTCGAAGCCGAGGCCGCCGTCCTCCTGCGCGCCCGTCACGAGCTCCCAGGCGTAGGTGATGGCGCCTTCCTTGAAGTAGTCGCCGAAGGAGAAGTTGCCGTTCATCTGGAAGAAGGTGCCGTGCCGGGTGGTCTTGCCGACCTCCTCGATATCGAGCGTGCGAACGCACTTCTGCACACTCACCGCCCGCTTGAACGGCGGCGTCTCCTGGCCGAGGAAGTACGGCTTGAACGGCACCATGCCTGCGTTGACGAACAGCAGGTTCGGGTCGTCGAGCAGCAGCGACGCCGACGGCACGTGGGTGTGTCCCCGCGTCACGAAGTGGTCAAGGAATCTCTGACGGATCTCGGCGGTGTTCATCGAGGACCATTGTGCCGGTCCGCCTCTATTGGATTGCCAGTGGTTTGACGTCTACCCAACAGGCGTGGACACGACACCCAACCTCGGGGCTGTGTGGGGCGTCGCGGGCAGTCAGTGAGCGAGCTTGAGGCCGACGACGCATCCGATGATGCCGAGCAGCAGCAAGACCTTCAGAGTCGAGACGGGTTCGGCGCCGGTTGCCATGCCGTAGGCGACGGTGAGGGTGGCACCGATTCCGACCCACACGGCGTAGGCGGTGCCGGTAGGGAGCGTCTTGGTTGCATAGGCGAGTCCGGCCATGCTCACCAGGAGAGCGACGGCGAACACCGACGTGGGGACGGGTCGGGAGAAGCCTTCAGACTTCCCCAGCGCGATCGCCCACACCGCTTCGAGCAGGCCGGCGACGATGAGCACGAGCCACGCCACGGTCGGACCTTCCCCGCCGTCTTGTCGTGTGCTGGGTACGGCTGCCTCGTCCAGGAGCTTGTCGAACTCTGGCCCGGATCATAGTGCGAGGACGCTGCCCACCCGCAGCTGGCGGGCGGCCACTGGCAGTCAGTGGAGGAACGTGAACAGCGGGCTGTCGTAGGGGATGGGTTCGATGTCGAGCGGGCTGGTCTTCATGCGCTCGAGGAGGGCGGGGAGCCGGTCGGCGGAGTCGAGGTCGAGGCCGATCAACGCCGGGCCGGTCTCGCGGTTGGACTTCTTGATGTAGTCGAAGACGACGATGTCCTCGCCGTCGGAGAGCACGTCGTCGAGGAAGCCGCGCAGAGCGCCGGGCTCTTGGGGGAAGGACACCAGGAAGTAGTGCCGCAGACCCTGGTGCACCAGCGCCCGCTCCAAGATGTCGGCGTAGCGCGAGACGTCGTTGTTGCCGCCGCTGACGATGCAAACCACTATGCCGTCGGTCGTCACTTGGTCGAGCGCGGCAGTGGCGAGTGCGCCGGCGGGTTCGGCGATGATCCCGTCGGTTTGGTAGAGCTCCAGCATCTCCTGGCACACCGCACCGACCTCGACCGTGACGATCTCGTCGACGAGATCCTTCACGATCGGCAGGGTGATGGTCCCGGCCGTGCCGACCGAGGCGCCGTCGATGAAGGTGTCCAGCGCGTCGAGTGTCACCGGCTGTCCCGCTTTCAGGGCGGCGCTCATGCTCGCAGCGCCGGTCGGCTCCACGCCCACGATGCGGGTGGTCGGCCAGGTGTGCTTGATCCAGGTGGCGACTCCGGCGATGAGGCCACCACCCCCGATGGGGACGATCACAGTGTCGGCGGCGGCGACCTGATGGGTGATCTCGACCCCGACGCTGCCTTGACCGGCGATCGTGCGGGGGTCGTCGAACGGGTGCACATACGTCGCACCCGTCTCCTGTGCTTCGGCGTGGGCAGCAGCGGAGGCTTCGTCGTAGGTCTTGCCGACCAAGGTCAGCTGCACATGCTCGCCACCGAGAGCGGCGATGCGGTCACGCTTCTGCCGAGGCGTGTTGGTGGGCACGAAGATATGCCCCTGCACGCCGAGCCGGGCGCAGCTGATGGCCAGCCCTTGGGCGTGGTTGCCCGCGCTCGCCGCGACCACGCCGCGCGCCAGTTCGTCGGGCGTCAGCACCGACATGGTGTTGTAGGCACCGCGGACCTTGTAGGAGCGGCCGAGCTGCAAGTCCTCCCGCTTGAGTAGGACCTCGCAGTCGTAAAGCGAGGAGAGGCGTTCAGAGGGAGTCAGGGGCGTTAGGGTCGCGATCGTGCGCTCCGCCGCAGCGGTGATGTCCCCCGGAGTCGGCCGCGTCGGCCGGGTCACGGGTGTCAGGGGTGTCGTGGGTGGCACAGGGAGAGTCTGCCGCAGCCGGGCTCAAGTCGCAGACAGTAGCGGAGGGAGTGATGGTCGTGACCGATCGTGGGCTGGTGCTCGGGTGGGCCGAGCGGGTGCCGCGGATCGACGCGGACGCCTTCATCGCGCCGACCGCGGTCGTCGTCGGTGACGTGAGGATCGCTGCGGGAGCCAGCGTGTGGTACGCGACCGTGGTCCGGGGCGACT
>DASVMH010000183.1:0-1737 GCA_036384455.1 Marmoricola sp.
GTCAGCAGTCCGAACTGCCCGCGCGCGGTCGTACGTGCGGCGGCCACGACCACGTCGTGGCGCGTGCGTGCGCCCTCGTCGCCGGGAAGATCCACGGTGGTGGTGCGGGCGAGCAGGCCGCTCGACGACAGGTAGACGAAACAGGGGTCGTCGGCGACCTCGAGCGGCGTCGCGGCCGCGGTCGCCGTCGTGCCGCTGGACTCGAGCAGGACGGTGCGTCGCGGCGTGCCGTACGTCTTCGCGACGTCGGCGAGCTCGGTGCTGACCACGTCGCGCAGCCGCTCCTCGTCGCCGAGGATCTCGTCGAGCTCGTCGATGGTGCGGCGCAGCTCGTCGGCCTCCTTGTCGAGCTCGATCTTGGAGAACTTCGTGAGGCGGCGCAGGGGCATGTCGAGGATGTAGTTGGCCTGCACCTCGGTGAGGTCGAAGACGGTCATCAACCGTTCGCGTGCCTGCTCGGCGTTGTCGCTGGAACGGATCAGTTGGATGACCTCGTCGATGTCGAGGATCGCGAGCAGCAGGCCTTCGACGAGATGCAGTCGGTCGGCGGCCTTGCCGCGACGATGGATCGAGCGGCGGCGGACCACGTCGATGCGATGGTCGAGGAAGACCTGCAGCATCTCGCGCAGGCCGAGTGTGCGGGGTTGGCCGTCGACGAGGGCGACCGCGTTGATCCCGAAGGAGTCCTCGAGCGGGGTGAGCTTGTAGAGCTTCTCCAGCACCGCTTCCGGGTGGAAGCCGTTCTTGATCTCGATGACCAACCGCAGCCCGTGGGTGCCGTCGGTGAGGTCGACGACGTCTGAGATGCCCTGCAGCTTCTTCGCGACGACCGCCTTCTTGATCGCCTCGATGACCCGTTCGGTGCCGACGCCGTAGGGCATCTCGGTGACGACGATGCCCTTCTTCCGTGGCGTCACCGACTCGATCCGGGTCGTCGCGCGCATCTTGAAGGTGCCGCGTCCGGACTCGTACGCATCGCGGACGCCGTCGAGGCCCACGATCTTGCCGCCGGTCGGGAGGTCGGGGCCCGGGATGAACCGCATCAGGGTGTCGAGGCCCGCGTTGGGATGTTTGATCAGGTGCCGACACGCCTGGACGACCTCGACGAGGTTGTGCGGGGCGATGTTGGTGGCCATGCCGACCGCGATGCCGGTGGCGCCGTTGACGATCAGGTGCGGGATCGCCGCCGGGAGGACGGCGGGCTCCTGCTCGCGGCCGTCGTAGTTGGGGCGGAAGTCGACGGTGTCCTCGTCGATCGTCGCCGTCATCGCGACCGCTGCCGGCGCCATCCGGCACTCGGTGTAGCGCATGGCGGCGGGCGGGTCGTCGGGTGAGCCGAAGTTGCCGTGCCCGTCGACGGTCTGCAGCCGCATCGAGGTGTCCTGGGCCATCCGGACCAGGGCGTCGTAGATCGCGCTGTCGCCGTGCGGGTGGAAGCGGCCCATGACCTCGCCGACGACGCGGGAGGACTTGACGTGGCCACGGTCGGGGCGCAGGCCCATGTCGTACATCGAATAGAGGATGCGGCGCTGCACCGGCTTCATGCCGTCGCGGGCGTCGGGTATCGCCCTTGCGTAGATGACGGAGTAGGCGTACTCGAGATAGCTGGTGCGCATCTCGTCGCCGACGTCGATGTCGAGGATGTTCTCCTCGTAGTCCTCCGGGGGTGCAGCGGTCTTGCGGGCCATGGGCCGCATTGTTCCAAGGGGTGGGGACGTTCCCCGGTAGCGACCCCCG
>DASVMH010000184.1:0-11076 GCA_036384455.1 Marmoricola sp.
CAAGAAGTCGCACGCGCCCGTGCTCGCGATCATCGGCCAGGTGCCGCGCGAGGAGCGCGGCAGCGACTTCTTCCAGGAGGTCAACAACGACGTCCTGTTCGCCGACGTCTCCGTCTTCAACCAGACCGTCACCGACGCCGACCAGTTCCCCGAGCTGCTCGAGCAGGCGGTCAACACCGCACTCGCGCAGAGCGGGGTCGCGGTGCTCTCCATCCCCGGCGACGTCGGAGCGCTCGAGCTCCCGAAGGGCACCCGGACACCCCGCTTCGTGGACCCGCCACCGCCCGGCGCCGCCACCGCCGAGGCCGTCCGGGCGATCGCCAGTGTCCTCAACGCAGCCGACTCCGCGACCCTTCTGGTCGGCCATGGCGCCCGGCACGCGCACGACGAGGTGCTCGCGCTCGCCGACAAGCTCGCGGCCCCGATGGTGCTCACGCTCAAGGCCAAGGACGGCTTCGACGACGCCACCGACTACGAGGTCGGCCAGTCCGGTCTGCTCGGCAACCCCGCCTCGGCAGCGGCGTTCGCCGGCGGCGACGTGCTGGTGATGATCGGCACCGACTTCCCCTACCGGAACTTCTATCCCGAGGGGAAGACGGTCGTGCAGATCGACATACGCGGCGCGCACATCGGCCGGCGTACGCCCGTCGACCACGCCCTCGTCGGCGACAGCCAACTCACCCTGCAGGCGCTGCTGCCCCTGCTCGAGGGGGAGAAGTCCCGCAAGCACCTCGACCATTCGGTCAAGGAGTACGCCACCTGGCGCACACTGCAGGCGCGGCTGACCGATCCGGCCTACGAACACAAGGCGACCGGCTTCCTGCGCTCCAAGGTCGACAACCGTTCGGGGCGGATCCGGCCGGAGCTCGTCGCGGCCGCTGTCGATCGGCACGCTCCTGCGGATGCGTCGTTCACCAGCGACACCGGGATGTCGACGGTGTGGCTGGCGCGGTTCGTCCGGATGACCGGGGGCAGGCGGCTGATCGGTTCCTACAACCTCGGCTCGATGGCCAACGCGATGCCGCAGGCGCTCGGGCTGCAGGCGCTGGACCGCAAGCACACCGTCGTCGGTTTCTGCGGTGACGGCGGCCTGTCGATGCTGCTCGGTGACCTGATCACCGCGGTCAGCCACGACCTGCCCGTGAAGCTGATCGTCTTCGACAACGGCCGGCTCGGCATGGTCAAGCTCGAGATGGAGCAGGTCGGACTGCCCGAATTCGGCACCGTGCTGCACAACCCGGACTTCGCCGCGGTCGCGACCGCGATCGGGTTGAAGGGGATCCGCGTCGAGGACCCCGCCGATGTCGACGCCGCGATCGCCGAGGCCTTCGCCACCGAAGGGCCCGTGCTGGTCGATGCCGTCACCAACCCCGACGAGATCGCGATCCCGCCCAAGCCGAGCCTGGAGCAGATGAAGGGCTTCGCGATCGCCAAGACCCGCGAGATCGCCGACAGCGCGGAATAGACAGGGCCGAATAGCTAGCGCCAGGGCGGGGCGGCTCGGCGGAAGCGCAGCTCGTCCGAAGGCCGCAATTGTGCGATTGCGTCGGCATCGGCGTCGCGAACGACCCCGATGACGGGATAGCCGCCGGTCACGGGGTGGTCCGCGAGGAAGACGGTGGGCCGGCCGGTCGGCGGCACCTGCAGCGCGCCGCGGACGACGCCCTCGGAGGCGAGCGTCGCTGACGGATCCTGCTGGCGCAGCGCCGGCCCGTCGAGGCGTACGCCCACGCGGTCGAGATCGCTCGTGACGGCCCACGCGGAGGCGAACAACGTCTCGACGGACTCAGGGGTGAACAGGTCGTGGCGGGGTCCGAGGATCACCTCGACCGTCAGTGCGCCGGTGCGCCAGGAGCCGAAGCCGGGCTCATCGGCAGCGCGCAGTGGGGAGGCGCCGACGGCGACGACATCACCGTCGCGTAGCGGTGCGGGTCCGATGCCCATCGACGGGGAGCTGCTCCGGCTGCCCAGCAGCACGGGTGCCGCGACCCCGCCGGCGACGGCGAGGTAGCTGCGCAGGCCGACCGGCGCGGTCCCGATGCGCAGCCGGTCGCCGCTGCGCAGCCGGAGCGGCGACTCCGTCTCCTTCGGCTCGTCGTCGTGGCTGAGCCGACACGGTGCGCCGGAGACTGCGACGGTGACATCGGTGAGCGCGGTGACCTCGAGGCCGCCGATGAGGATCTCGAGAGCCGCAGCGTCCTCGGCGTTGCCGACCAGGCGGTTCGCGCGTCTCAAGCTCAGCCGGTCCGCCGCCCCGCCCTCGGTCACGCCCAGGCTCGCGTGTCCGGGCCGACCGAGGTCCTGGATGGTGACCTGCGGGCCGACCGCATCGATCCGCAGTGCGGGCGTACTCATCGGATCTCCTCGAAGCGGACCGTACGCCCGGGTGCGAGCAGCGCGGGCTCCTCGCGGGTCGGGTCCCACATCGCCAGCTCGGTCGAGCCGATCAGCTGCCAGCCGCCGGGGGAGGCGGACGGATAGACGCCGGAGTACGCCCCGGCAAGACCGACGGAACCGGCGGGGATGCGGGTGCGTGCCTGGTCGCGTCGCGGCACCGTCAGGTCGGTGTCGTCGGTGGTGAGATAGCCGAATCCCGGCGCGAAGCCCGCGAACTCCACCCGCCACAGCGCGCCGGTGTGCCGGGCGATGACCTCGTCGGGGGAGACGTTGAGGTGCTCGGCGACGACAGCGAGATCGGGCCCGTCGTAGCGCACCGGGATGACGATCGGCTGCAGCTGCGCCGGGTCCGGCACGGCATCGGGGACCGTCAGCGACCGCAGGCCGTCGACGACCCGCTGCAGGTCTGCGGCAGTCGCTGCCCTCACGAGCACGGTGTGGTCCGCGGGCACGTGCTCGACCGAGCCGGGCAGTGGAGAAGTGCGCAGCGCCGCGTCCAGCCGTCGGCGCTCGTCGCGACCCTCGAGCTCGACCAGCACGGCGAGGTCGCCGCAGGGGAGCAGCCTCATCTCACGAACGGGCCCACGGCGATGCCGGCGGCCTCGAGGGCAGCGCGGACGGCCCGCGCCATCTCGACCGCCCCCGGGGTGTCTCCGTGCAGGCAGATCGAGTCGCAGTCCACCTTCACCGAGGAGCCGTCGGCCGCGGTCACGGTGCCGGCGCTGACGAGTTGCTCGATGCGGCGTACGACGACGTCGGTGTCGGTGAGCACCGCACCGGCCAGTCGTCGGTCCACGAGAGTGCCCTCGGCGGTGTAGCCACGATCGGCGAAGAACTCGCGCGCGACCGGGATCCCGTGCTCCGCGGCGGCGTCCAGGAGCACGGCGCCGGGCAGGCCGAGCAGGGTCAGGTCGGCCGGGTAGTCGGCGACGGCCCGCGCGACCGCCTCGGCCTGCGCCTCGTGGTGGACAACGGTGTTGTAGAGCGCACCGTGCGGCTTCACGTACGCCACCCGGCCACCCGCGGCCCGGGCGATGCCGTCGAGGGCACCGAGCTGGTACAGCACGTCGGCGTAGAGGTCGCGCGTGCCCACGTCGATGAAGCGTCGGCCGAAACCCGCCAGATCGCGGTAGCCCACCTGCGCCCCGATGGCGACGCCGCCCCCGACCGCGGCACGGCACGTCTCGACCAGCGTCGCCGGGTCGCCGGCATGGAAGCCACAGGCGACGTTCGCCGAGGTCACCACCTCCAGCAGCGCCTCGTCGTCACCGAGCCGCCACTGCCCGTACGACTCCCCGAGGTCGGCGTTGAGGTCGATGGAGTCCATGGGCCCGATTGTCGCGCACGAGGGCACGCGAAAGTCGGTGGCGGGTGGATGGGTTCTCACGGACGATGGAGTGATGGCACACTTCATCGAGCCGGACTCGTCCGTACGCGAGTCGTTCCTGGCGGCGGTCGCCGAGTTCGAAGCGGAGGGCGCGGGCAATATCGCCACGATCGCCTGGCGGGACCGGTGGGCGGCGACCTGGGACGGCGCGGCCGGCTTTGCGGACTTCGCGAAGGCGTTGCGCGACGACGCTCTCCCGGAGACGCCCCGTGCTGACGATTGGGTGCCGTGCACGACGCTGTGGTGGGTCGACGGATCGACCTACCTCGGTCGGCTCTCGATCCGGCACCACCTCAAGGGCTGGTTGGAGGAGGTCGGCGGCCACATCGGGTACGACGTACGTCCCTCCGCCCGTCGTCAGGGCCACGCCACTGCGATGCTCCGCACCGCTCTTCCGGTCGCCGCGTCCCTCGGGATCGACAAGGCGCTGGTCACCTGCGACGACGACAACCTCGCCTCCCGGCGGGTGATCGAGACCAACGGTGGAGTGTTCGAGGACGTACGGGATCACAAGATGCGCTTCTGGGTACCGACCGCCCCTTGAGCCTGTGGGAGAATTCCCTGATTGCCCCGCGAGTCCCGACGAGAGTGAGCCGTGCCCCCAGCCAAGACCGCTGCCGCCCCGCAGCCAGGCGCGACCGACCCCGCGATCATCCGCAACTTCTGCATCATCGCCCACATCGACCACGGCAAGTCGACGCTGGCCGACCGGATGCTGCAGTTGACCGGGGTCGTGGACGAGCGCGCTGCCCGGGCGCAGTACCTCGACCGGATGGACATCGAGCGCGAGCGCGGCATCACGATCAAGTCGCAGGCCGTACGCATGCCGTGGACGGTGCCGCCCGACAACGATGCGGGAGCAGAACCGGGGACGTACATCCTCAACATGATCGACACCCCCGGTCACGTCGACTTCACCTACGAGGTCTCCCGCTCGCTCGAGGCGTGCGAGGCGGCGATCCTGCTCGTCGATGCCGCCCAGGGGATCGAGGCGCAGACGCTGGCCAACCTCTATCTCGCGATGGGCGCGGACCTGCACATCGTGCCGGTGCTCAACAAGATCGACCTGCCCAGCGCCAACCCCGAGAAATACGCCGCCGAGCTCGCCGGTCTGATCGGCTGCGACCCCGACGAGGTGCTGCGGGTCAGCGCGAAGACGGGGGAGGGCGTCGAGGCGGTCCTCAACGAGGTCGTCGCGCAGACCCCGGCCCCGGTCGGTGACCCGGACGCCCCGCCGCGCGCGCTGATCTTCGACTCCGTCTACGACACCTACCGCGGCGTGGTGACCTACGTCCGCGTCGTCGACGGCAAGCTGAGCCACCGCGACCGGATCAAGATGATGTCGACCAACGCTGTCCACGAGATGCTCGAGGTCGGTGTGATCAGCCCCGAGCCGATCAAGGCCGGTGACCTCGGCGTCGGCGAGGTCGGCTACCTGATCACCGGGGTGAAGGACGTCCGCCAGTCCCGCGTCGGTGACACCGTGACCAGCCAGCACGGCGGCGCGACCGAGGCCCTCGGCGGATACAAGCACCCCAACCCGATGGTCTACGCCGGGCTCTACCCGATCGACGGCGACGACTACCCGACTTTGCGCGATGCGCTCGAGAAGCTGCAGCTCAACGACGCCGCGCTGGTCTACGAACCGGAGACGTCCGGGGCGCTCGGCTTCGGCTTCCGCTGCGGCTTCCTGGGCCTGTTGCACATGGAGATCGTGCGCGAGCGTCTCGAGCGCGAGTTCAACCTCGACCTGATCAGCACCGCCCCCAACGTCGTCTACGAGGTGACGATGGAGGACGGCACCCACGTCGAGGTCACCAACCCGTCCGAATACCCCTCCGACGGCAAGATCGCCGAGGTTCGCGAGCCGGTCGTACGCGCCACCATCCTCAGCCCGGCCGACTACATCGGCACGATCATGGAGCTGTGCCAGTCCAAGCGCGGCACCTTGCAGGGCATGGACTATCTCTCCGAGGACCGCGTCGAGATGCGCTACACGCTGCCGCTCGCCGAGATCGTGTTCGACTTCTTCGACCAGTTGAAGTCGCGTACGAAGGGGTACGCCTCCCTCGATTACGAGCCCACCGGCGAGCAGCCGGCCAAGCTCGTCAAGGTCGACATCCTGCTCCAGGGTGAGCCGGTCGACGCGTTCAGCGCGATCGTGCACCAGGACAACGCCTATTCGTACGGCGTCGCGCTCGCGGGCAAGCTCAAGGAGCTGATCCCCAGGCAGCAGTTCGAGGTGCCGATCCAGGCCGCCATCGGCTCGCGCGTGATCGCCCGCGAGACCATCCGCGCGATGCGCAAGGACGTCCTCGCCAAGTGCTACGGCGGTGACATCAGCCGCAAGCGCAAGCTGCTGGAGAAGCAGAAGGAGGGCAAGAAGCGGATGAAGATGGTCGGCCGCGTCGAGGTCCCCCAGGAGGCGTTCATCGCGGCGCTCTCCACCAACGAGACGAAGAAGTGACGTCGGGAGGCTGAGCCGACTGGGTCGCGGGTTCAGTGATCTCGCTTCGCTGTCCGGGAGGATGGGGTGTGGTTGTTGGAACGTTTGATCAAGACCCGGGTTTTGATCGAACGTTCCAACAACGCGGAGTGGTCCCACAGCACCGAGCGTGGTGCGCACGGTAGAATTGCGCTACCAACGGTAGAAAATGGGGGCCGGATGAGCCTGAACATCAAGAACGAGCGGGTGCACGAGCTCGCGCGGCGCGCGGCCGCGCTCACGGGTAAGACACAGACCGGTGCGATCCAGGAGGCCCTCGAGCGGTTCATCGCCGAGCGCAGTGCCGACCCCGGCGCGGATCCGGAGGAAGTCCGACAGCGCCGCATCGACCTGCTCTGGAGCGAGATCACCGCAGACACCAGCGATGCCGATCGCGCGCGGACGCGTCGCACGATGGACGAGCTCTACGACGACAGCGGCCTGCCCCGATGATCGTCGACACCTCCGCCGTGGTGGCCGTCCACGAAGGTGAGGACGACGGGGCTCAGTTCCTGGAGAAGATGCGCCACGAGCCCGCCCTGAAGATCAGTGCCGGCACGCTCCTGGAAACCTCGATCGTCCTCGATGCCCGGCAGCCGGGTCGCACGTCGCGCCGGCTCGACCGGCTGATCGCAGACCTCAACATCCGGATCGTCGCTGTGGACGATGAACACGTGCGTGTGGCACGGGCCGCGTATCGCGACTTCGGGCGCGGGTCCGGGCACCCGGCAGCCCTCAACTTCGGTGATTGCTTCGCCTACGCGCTCGCCTCCATCACCGGCGAGCCGTTGTTGTTCAAGGGCGATGACTTCCGGCACACCGATGTGCGAATCGCCTGATCGGCCCCGGACTCTGAAGGTGTCTGGACGTGTCCGGGATCTGTCCGGGATGTCCGGGAAGGCGTGAAGTCGGTCCGGAATCGCTCGCGGCGCCCTAGCTTTCTAGGTACACGTCCCACCCTCCGCAGGAGACCTTCATGTCACGTATCCGCCTGGCCGCCGCGGCGGCTCTTGTCGTCGGCACCCTCGGACTCGCCGGCACAGTCACCGCTCCGAGTACCGCCGCACCATCGGTGAGCCACGTGGTCGTGAAGCAGAAACACCCGACGGTGACCTGGAAGGGATTCGGGAAGGTCAAGTTCGGGATGACGCTGGCCAAGGCCGCGAAGAAGACCCACGGAACCGTGGTTCCGTGCGATGGCTCCGGCTACACGGAGGTCGACGCGCCGTCGTTGAAGGATGTCGGTGTCGACAACGGCTACACCGGCAAGCGCAACGTGCGTCGGATCTCCACGTGGGAGAAGCGAGTGCGGTTCCCCCACGGCTTGCGGGTCGGCATGACCAAGAAGCAGGTGCACGCCAAGCTCGGGAAGAAGATGCGGCGCATGGACCACGGTTCGATGCTCTACGCGATGGGCCCGCACGGTCGGGTCCTGTGGGCTTCGATCTACGTCGACAACCACAACAGGGCCGGCGCGGTGGGGATCAGTATCAACCGCAAGGAGTTCAAGAAGTACCGCGACCAGAGCAGCTGCATCATCGTGGTGTCGCCCCCGACGACGTAGCCCCGAACTGGTGCTCGGGATCGACGGGGTCGGGATCAGTCAGGCCCGATCGGCTCGCAATCCGTCGCGTCGCGCGGCGAGCCACGTGCGCTCGGCCGTGTTCTCGGTGAGGGCGATCGCCCGGTCGTACGCCGCGCGCGCCTCGTCAGTCCGCTCGAGGCGGCGGAGCAGATCGGCACGGACCGCCCACCAAGGGTGGTAGTCGCGTAGCTCGAGCCGGTCGACCTCGGCGAGGGCGACCTCGGGTCCGTCGAGCTCCGCGAGGGCGACCGCGCGGTTGAGGCGTACGACGGCCGACGGCGTGATCGCGAGCAGCTGGTCGTAGAGCCGAGCGATCTGGCCCCAGTCGGTCATCGAGGCGTCCAGCGCGTCGGTGTGCACCGCGTTGATCGCGGCCTGGATCTGGTACGGCCCGGGCCGGTTGCTGGCCAGACAACCGCGGACGAGTTGGTGCCCCTCGTCGATCAACGCCGTATCCCAGAGTGCGCGGTCCTGGTCCGGCATCGCGATCAGGATGCCGTCGGCGGCGAAGCGGGCGTGATGGCGTGCCTGGGTGAGCAGCATCAGCGCCAGCAGGCCGTCGACCTCGGGCCGCGGCCCCACACCCGGTGTCGCCGCGATCATCGTCCGTAGCTGACGGGTCAACCGGATGGCTTCGTCGCACAGATCGAGACGGGCGGTGCCCTGCGTGCTCAGGTAGCCCTCGTTGAAGACGAGGTAGACGACGGCCAGCACACCACTAAGACGCTGGTCGATGTCGTCGAGCGCAGGGACCCGGTAGGGGATGTGGCTGTCGCGGATCTTGGCCTTGGCGCGGGTGATCCGCTGCGCCATGGTCGTCTCGGGGACCAGGAATGCTGCGGCGATCTCGGCGACCGTCAGGCCACCGAGGAGGCGCAAGGTCATCGCCACCCGGTTCTCGAGGGCCAGCGCGGGGTGGCAGCAGGTGAAGATGAGTCGCAGCCGGTCGTCCTCGATCGGACCGGTGGGCTCGGTGGGGGTGTCGTCGGTCAACATCGTTGCCTCGGCGTACTTCTCGAGCCGGCGCTTCTCCCGCCGGAGCCGGTCCAGCGCCTTGTTGCTGGCGACGGTGGTCAGCCATCCGCCGGGGTTGGGCGGGATCCCGTCGATCGGCCACTTCTGCACGGCAACGACGAGGGCTTCGGCGAAGGCGTCCTCGGCGATGTCGAGATCGCCGAACCTGCGGGTGAGCGTGGCGATCACCCGGCCGGACTCGGCCCGGGTGATCGCCGTCAGCTCGGCGTCGAGAACGCCGCTCAACCGATCTCCGGTGGCTCGGCGTGGAAGGCGCGGACCTCGACCGGCACCCGGCACGCGCGGGAGGCGCGCTCGGCCAACGCCAGCGCCTCGTCGAGATCGGCCGCCTCGATGATCCAGAAGCCGCCGACCTGCTCCTTGGTCTCGACATAGGGGCCGTCGGTGATGATCGCCTCGGCTCCACGTCCGTCGACGACCGTGGCCTGGTCCGGCGGGACGAGGCCACCGGCGAACACCCAGTTGCCGGACTTCATGATCTCGTCGTTGAAGGCGTCGACGTCCTTGTAGCCCTGCTGCTTCTCCTCGGCGCTGAGGTCGGGGCCGCTCGCGGGGTGGATGACGGAGAAAAAGTATTGAGCCATGACGGGTTCCTCTCGATTGCTCGATGACCGCGGTCACGGCCATCTTCTCGACCACTCCACGAACGGCCAAGGCCGAATACGACAGGTGTCACCGATGATCCGTTCGGGCCATGGCGCGGCGCCGGGGACCGGGCGTAGCGTCGAACGGCTGGGGCGTCATCAAGACAAGGAGTCGGGCGACGACGAGAGCGACCGTCATCGGCACAGCGGGCCTGGTCCTGCTGGGTGGCTGCCTACTCTCCGTTCCGTCCTCCGCGTCCGCCGCGACGCCGACGACGATCGCGTGCACCACGACCGCTGTGAAGAACGCACTCGCGCACAGCGGCAACTACGTGTTCAGCACCGCGAATGCCGCGGCCTGCTCGAGCATCGCCGCGCCCGGGCCGACGACACCTTTCGAGGTACGCAAGGGCGTGACCGTGACCCTCGCCGGCACCGCGACCCTGACCAGCGCCGGCGGGCAGATCATCGAGGTCGACCAGGGAGGATCGCTGACGCTCACCGGCCAGCAGGACGGCGCGGTGACGCCGGGCGCGATCCAGCTCCAGGGAGCGCTCGCAGGAATCGTGCCGGGGACCGCGGGCCCCCGGATCACCCTCCCGTACCACCCGAACGGCAAGGACGGCGCGCCCGGCGCCACGGGTGCGTCCGGCGCATGGGGAACGCCCGGCGCATCGGACACCGGTGACGACGGTGGCGACGGTCAGGACGGTGAGAGCGGGGGCGACGCCGGGGCGGCGACCAACGGCGGTGCCGTCAAGGGTGGAGCGATCCTCAACGCCGGCACGCTGGCCCTGTCCGGGGTGGAGTTCACCGGGAACGAGGCGTACGGCGGTGACGGCGGCGGTGGCGGCAACGGCGGCAACGGGGGTAGCGGCGGCACGGGCGCGGACGGTGGCTCGGGTACGCCCGGTGCCACAGCCGGGGCGTGCTCGAATGGTCAGAACGGGGGCAAGGGCGGTGCCGGTGGCAGCGGTGGACGCGCCGGCGACGGTGGCGTGGGGTCTGCCGGTGCCAACGGCGGTGATGCCGAGGGCGGCGCGATCTTCAACACCGGCACCCTGACGATCAGCCAGAGTGCGTTCAGTATGAACGTCGCAATCGGCGGAGGTGGCGGCGCCGGTGGCTCCGGAGGTAAGGGCGGCAGTGGCGGCGCGGGCGGTACGGGCGCCAACGGCGGTACCGGCAGCGGCCTGGACGACAGCGGCTGTGAAGGCACCTCCCCCGACCTGACCAACGGCGTGCAGGGAGCGCCCGGCGCTGCGGGTGCCTCCCGGCCCGGGGGTGCCGGTGAGAGCGGCGCGCGGGGCGGGAACGGAGGCGCCGCGCGGGGTGGGGCGATCTTCAACACCGGAAAGCTGACGATCACCACGACCACATTCGTGGGCGACCAGGCGCAGGGAGGCGACGGCGGTCCGAACGGCAGCGCGGGTTCCGGCGGCAATGGCGGCAAGGGCGGCTCCGGAGCTGACGTCCCGGTCGGCGGCTCCGGAGCCCCCACCGCAGGGGCTGATGGCTCCAGCGGGGGCGACGGCGCGCCGGCGCCGGCCCAGACGGGCCGCCCCGGAGACGCCGAGGGCGGCACCATTTACAACACCGGCAC
>DASVMH010000185.1:0-19868 GCA_036384455.1 Marmoricola sp.
ACCTATCGCCATCCGGGGCTGCTCGCCAAGATCGTGACCACGCTCGATCAGCTCTCCGCGGGACGGGCCCAGCTCGGCATCGGCGCGGCCTGGTACGACCGCGAGCACGAGGGCCTCGGGGTGCCCTTCCCGCCGGTCTCCGAGCGGTTCGAGAGGCTCGAGGAGACGCTGCAGATCTGTCGGCAGATGTGGAGCGACGACAACGGACCCTTCGACGGCGAGCACTATCACCTCGCGGAGACCTGGAACGTCCCGCCGACCGTGCAGCAGCGGATCCCGGTGATGATCGGCGGCAGCGGCGAGAAGAAGACGCTGCGCCTCGTCGCCCAGTACGCCGACGCGTGCAACCTGTTCGGTGCCGACGCCGACGAGATCGCGCACAAGCTCGACGTGCTGCGTCGGCACTGTGACGATCTCGGCCGCGACTACGACCAGATCCAGAAGACCGCCATGGCTGGGCAGGGACTCGATCCGCTCGCGGATCCGGACGGTTTCGTGACGCGCATGGAGGCGTACGCCGGACTCGGCGTCTCGATGGTGACGATCAGCCACGACGGTGTCGACCCGGTCGCCTGGACCGAGCGACTCCTCGGCTCGGTGCTGCCGCGCATCCGCGAGCTGTGAGGGCGCACTACCGCTTCACCCACGACACCACCCTGCCCGCGCCGCTCGCTCAGGTGCACGACCTGATCGTCGACATCGAGCACTATCCGCGGTGGTGGCCGCAGATCCGCGCGGTGGCGAAGATCGACGACGACCACGCGATCGTGGTGTGCCGATCGACGCTGCCGTACGACCTGGAGTTGCACCTGACCGCCATCGACCGTGAGCCGCCTCGCGCCGAGGTGGCGATCTCAGGTCCGATGGACGGCCGGGCGCGTTGGTCGCTCGCCGAGCACGGCGAGGACGGCGGGGTGACACGACTGCACTACGAGCAGGAGGTGTCGGCGCGGGGGAAGCTGCGCTTCGCGTCCTACCTCGTACGCCCGCTGTTGGTCTGGAACCACGCGGTGATGATGCGCGGCTTCGACCGGGGCAGCCGGGAGGTGCTCAGCGCAGGAAGCGCGGACCGAACTTCGGGGTGATCCGCTTGAACGCGGCCTCGCGGGCGGCGCTGGTGTTGGAGACCGCCAGCAGGACGACCTGCTCGATGCGCTCGCGGGCGAACGTGTGCCGCGCGGACGCGGTCCAGTTGCCGTTGAAGAGCCGCTTCGTCGCCGCCAACTGGTCGGGGGAGCGGGTGATGAGCTGTTCGGCGAGCGCGAAGGCGGCTGCGACCGGGTCGCCGGCGAGCTCGGTGACCAGGCCGAGGTCGGCGGCCTCCTTGCCGCTGAGCATCTGGGCGGTCATCGTCAGCCGCTTGGCGGTGTCGATGCCGACGAGCTCCTTGAGGCCCTGGATGCCGGTCATGTCCGGGATCAGGCCCCAGCGTCCCTCGAGCACGGACCATTCCGAGTCCGGCGAGGCGACGCGGAAGTCGGCAGCCAGCGCGATCTGCAGCCCGCCGCCGTAGCAGTGGCCGGTGACCGCTGCGATCACGGGTACGGGCAGCCGGCGCCAGGCCCAGCACGCCTCCTGGAAGGCGTTGGTGCCGCGCCAGGGGACGGGCACGAAGGCGCGCACGATCCCCGGCGGGTTCTTGAGCACCGCCGCGAAGTCGAGGCCCGCGCAGAACGACTCGCCCTCGCCGCTGAGCACGACCGCGCGCACGGACTTGTCGCGACGCAGGTCGTGGGCGACCTCGGCGAGCTGGTGCAGCGTGTCGAGGGTCAGCGCGTTGAGCTTCTCGGGGCGGTCAAGGCGCACATGGGCGATGCCATCGGCGACGGTGCAGGTGACGTACGAAGCGCTCATACCCCAAAAGCTACCCGCGAGTAGCCTAGGAGTCGATCTCCAGCCGTGTGGGCTTGGCCTCAGCCGGTCAGGACAGTGCGGCGATCGCCGAGTCGTAGTCGGGCTCGGTGGCGATCTCCGGGACCAGCTCGGTGTAGACGACCTTGCCGTCGGCGTCGAGGACGACGACCGAGCGTGCGAGCAGACCGGCGAACTTGCCGTCGCTCATCTTCACGCCGTAGTCCTCACCGAAGCTCGAGCGGAAGGCCGAGGACGCCTTGACGTTCTCGATCCCCTCGGCCGCGCAGAAGGCGCCCAGGGCGAACGGCAGGTCCTGGGACACCGACACGACGGTGGTGTTGTCCAGGCCGGCGGCGAGCTCGTTGAACTTGCGCTCGCTCGCCGCGCACACACCGGTGTTGACGCTCGGGAAGATGTTGAGCACCACGCGCGTGCCGCGGAGGCTGTCGGAACCGAAGTCCGCGACGTCGGCATCGGTCAGGGTGAAGTCGGGTGCCTGCGAGCCGACGGCGGGAAGCTCGCCGACGGTGTTGACGGGGTTGCCCCCCAAGGTGACGGTAGCCATGGCTCCGATTCAAGCACTCGCCCCGTACGGGTCAGCGGCGGGGTGCCTGCGGCCGGCGCGCACGTAGGCACAGCGCGATGTCGAGCTCCTCGAACAACGCCTGGTTGAGCCCGAAGGCGACCTTGACCTCCTCGACGACGCGCTCCTTCTGGGCGCGATCGAAACCGAGCGCGTCCAGCTGCGCCCGATAGGCGTCCTTGTACGGCTTGGGCTTCGCGATGCCGGCGAACCCGTAGAACGCGATCCCGGCATCCCCTTCGAGGCCGAACTCGCGGGCGAGGATCCGGCCGATCGCCTGGCCTCCGGAGAGATCGCCGAGGTAGCGCGTGTAGTGATGGGCCGCGAACAGGCCTCCCCACGACGCGGTCGCCTCGAGCCTGGCGACGTACTCATCGGTGGCCGCGCTGGCGACGTCGCCCTTCGGGTCGGCCGACCAGAAGGCGATGTCCGCCTCGATGCTTGCGAGGCGTTCGAGCGCCGGGTCGAGGACTGCGGCGACGATCGGGTCCGACCGGTGGTCGTGGCCGACCTGCTCCATCGTCCGATAGACCCGGCGCAGTCGCTTGAGGTAGTCGGCGTAGCCCTCCTCCTCGATGCGGCCGGCGAGGAGTTCCTCCATGAAGACGGACCCCTCCGCCGCCTCGTGCTCGGTCCGGGTGCCGTCGCGCATCGCGACCGACAGTGGTCCGTCGAGGAGGTCGGCGGGGGTGGCGAGGACGGTCACAGCGGGCTCCTTGGTGGGTGGGCGTCGACGGGGTGCACGATTAGGTAATGCAACCCTAAATTAGTGTAGCCTCACCTACACTACGGTGCCCCGCCGTGGTCGAGATACGGAAGAGGTCCCGTGCCCCGCCCAGCCCATCGCCTCCGCGCGCTCGTCGTCGCGATGACGGCCGTCCTCGTCGCTGTCGCCCTCGCGGGATGCGGGAGCGCGGGCGAGACGGACACGACCACCACAGCCGTACGGGCCGCGCCGGCACTCTCGTCCGTCACCCCGCTCAAGGACCCGCGGTCGTGGACCGGCGACGTCACCGCGCGGATCGCGCATCCGGAGGTGGACCCGGTCGCCCACGACCCGCGGTCACACCTCCCGGTGACGCTCAAGGACGCCCAGGGCACCAGCGTGACGGTCAAGGACACCAGCCGGATCCTCGCCCTCGACGTGTACGGCACCTATGCCCGCACCGTCTACGAACTGGGACTCGGGTCCCACCTCGTCGGCCGCGACGTGTCCACGCAGTTCGCCGAGGCGAAGCACCTGCCGCTGGTCACCACGCAGGGTCACGAGCTCAACGCCGAGGCCATCCTCAAGCTCGACCCGACGGTCGTGATCGTCGACTCGACCCTCGGCCCGTGGGACGTCGTCCTGCAGTTGCGTGCCTCCGGCATCCCCGTCGTCGTGCTGCCCGCGACCCGCTCACTGAACAACATCGGCACCCTGACCCGCGACGTCGCCCGTGCTCTCGGCGTGCCCGCGGCCGGTGCCAAGCTCGCGCATCGCATCGACACCGCCGTCGATCGCGCCGAGACCGCGGTGCAGGCCGTCGCGCCGAGGTCGACGGCTGCCAAGTTGCGCACGATCTTCTTGTACGTACGGGGCAAGAGCGGCGTCTATTACATGTTCGGGGAGGGCTCGGGCGCGGACTCGCTCATCGATGCCCTCGGGCTCTACGACGTGGCCGGCGAGATCGGCTGGAAGGGTATGAAGCCGGTCACCGACGAGGGCATCGTCGCGGCCCAACCCGACCTGATCCTGATGATGACCGACGGCCTCGCCTCGGTCGGCGGTGTCGACGGGCTGCTGCACCGACTGCCGGCGCTCGCGCAGACGCCGGCGGGGGAGAACCACCGCATCGTCGACATGGCCGACTCCGAGATCCTCGGCTTCGGCCCGTTGTCCGCCTCGGTGCTCAACGCCCTCGCCGTGGCGATCTATGCGCCGCAGGCCGTCGTGAAGAAGTCGTCATGACGGCGGAGGTGACGATGCCCGCGATGCGGGTCGGATCCCACAGGATCCGGGTCGGCCGGGCGACGATCCTGTTCGCGCTGCTCTCCGTCGGGCTGGTCGCCGCGGTGATCGTGGCGGCCGGTCACGGCCAGCTCGACATCCCGGCGCGCGAGGTCGTCGGCTCGGTGCTGCACCGCCTCGGTCTCGACATCGGTCCGATGCCGCATGCACCACAGGGCGAGAACACGCTGTGGCAGGTCCGCTTCCCCCGGGTGGCGACGGCGATCGTCGTGGGCGCCTCGTTGGCGACGGCGGGGGCGTTGATGCAGGGCGTCTTCGGCAACCCGCTCGCCGAGCCGGCCGTGGTCGGGGTCTCGTCGGGCGCGGCACTCGCGGCGGCAGCCGTGATCGTCTTCGACATCGGCACCTTCGGAGCCTCGACGACCGCCGCCTTCGCGTTCGCCGGTGGCCTGATCACGACCCTGATCGTCTATCTGATGTCGCGTGACGGCGGCCGCACCGAGGTCGTCACGCTCGTGCTCACCGGCATCGCCGTCAACGCGATGGCCAGCGCCGGCATGGCGCTGATGATGTTCCTCGGCGACACCCAGGCGCGCGAGGAGATCGTCTTCTGGACCTTGGGATCGCTCAACGGCAGCCGCTGGCCGTACGTCTGGGTGATCGCCCCGCTCGCCACGGTCGGCATCGCGGGCGCCGTGCTGATGGCCGGGAAGCTCGACCTGCTCGCCCTCGGGGACCGGGCGGCCCGCCACGTCGGCGTCGACGTCGAGCGGCTGCGGCTGGTCGCCATCGTGCTGGTCGCGGTGCTGACCGCGGCCGGGGTCGCCTTCGCCGGGATCATCGGCTTCGTGGGCCTGGTGGTGCCGCACCTGATCCGGCTCGCGGTCGGTCCCGGCCACCGGGTGCTCGTACCCGCCAGCGCGCTCGGGGGTGCGTTGTTGCTCGTCGTCGCCGACCTCGGTGCACGGACCCTCGTCGCGTACGCCGACCTCCCCATCGGCATGCTGACGGCCCTCGTCGGGGGCCCGTTCTTCTTCTGGCTCCTGCGTCGTGCCCGCCGGACCGCAGGAGGGTGGGCATGAGCGGCGACCACGGCCTCGAGGTGCGCGGGGTGAGCCTGACCCTCGACGGCCAGCCCGTGTTGCGCGACGTCGACCTCGTGATCGGCCCGGGGGAGTTGGTGGCGCTCGTCGGCCCCAACGGTGCCGGCAAGTCGAGCCTCCTCGGAGTCGTCGTCGGTGATCACCGGCCGGATACCGGCACCGTCGAGTTCGCCGGCGCGCCGCTCGCCGGCCTCGGCGCCCGCGAGGCGGCCCGGCAACGCTCCGTGTTGCTCCAGGAGACTCGGCTCGCCTTCGGATTCAGGGTCGAGGACGTCGTCCGGATGGGACGTACGCCCTGGCACCGCACCCCGGCCGAGGACAGCGACGACGAGATGGTGGCGACCGCGATGCTTCGCGCAGACGTCGCCGATCTGGCGGACAGACTGTTCCCGACGCTCTCGGGTGGCGAGAAGGCCCGGGTGTCGTTCGCGCGGGTGCTCGCCCAGGCGACCCCGTTGGTGCTCCTCGACGAGCCGACCGCTGCGCTCGACATCCGCCATCAGGAGCAGGTGCTCGGCGTCGCCCGCAGCCTCGCCGACGCCGGTGCCGCCGTCGGAGTGGTGCTGCACGATCTCACCCTCGCCGCTGCGTGGGCGGACCGGATCTGCGTGTTGTCCGAGGGTCGCGTGGCCGCCGACGGCGCGCCCGTCGACGTGCTCGTTCCGGACCTCCTCGCCGAGGTCTACCGCCATCCGGTCGACGTGATCGTGCACGACGGACGACCGATCGTGGTGCCTTCGCGGAAGGAGGCCGTCGCATGTCAGGCCGCCTCGTGACCCGCGTGAGCGCCGCCCTGATGCTCGTGGCGGCACCGGTCATCGCCCTCGTCGTACCCATCGGTGCCGCCGATGCCGTGGCCAGGGTCTCGATCAGCAACGGCTCGACCGGCGCGCAGATCGATCGCACCCACATGACCATCCTGCGGCTCGAGGGCCACGGCTTCCAGTCGGTCCGCGGCGGCTTCGGTGGCATCTACGTGTTGTTCGGGGAGGCCGGCGGCACCTGGAGGCCGAGCGCACACGGCCGGGGGACGCTGCTGTACGTCCCCGACTCGCAGTCGAAGAGCAACGCCGGTTACCAGAAGTTCGTGGCCTTCCCCGGCGACTCCACCGCGGGCTCGGCCAACGGCGGCACGATCGCCGCGGACGGCACCTGGTCGACGACGATCCGGGTTCCCGGCTCGACCTTCAAGGCCCCCGGGGCCGACGGGAAGGTGCACACCGTCGACTGCACGAAGGTCACCTGTGGCGTGATCACGATCGGCGCCCACGGCGTCGCCAACCGGCGCAACGAGACCTTCACCCCCGTCTCGGTCACGGATCTGCAGGCAGGCCCCGACGCCACCTCCACCTCGGCCGGCGACACGGAGGCGCCGTCGTCGACCGCCACGGATACGACGAGCAGCACCTCGCCGGCAACCGGGAGGCCGCGGTTGCGGGTCGACCGTGCCTCAGCCGTGGCCGGCAAGGTGATGGCCTTCACCGCAACCGGGCTCCCCCCGGGTCGGCAGGTGAGTGCGGTCTTCGACGACGGTGCTGCCGGCGTCGGGCCGCTGACCGTGGCGGCAGACGGTCGGCTCGCCGCACTGATCACGTTGCCGCTCGACACCGGCTCGGGGACACATGAGCTCCGTCTGGTCGGGGCCGGTTCGGTGGCGCCGGTGCTGTTCGCGGTCTCACCGGCGACGGTGGCCGGACGTGATGCCGGGCAGTCGACGGCGGGCCCCACGGGTCGGGGCTGGAAGCCGATCGGCTTCGCGACCGCCTCGGGCTGTGTCTTCGTGGCGGCGCTGGCGTTCGCCCTGCGCCGACGGTGGGGGCGCCATGTGGTCGCATGAGATCCGCGTCTGCGTGCGCTGGTTGCTCGTCGCACTCGTCGGCGGCTCGCTCCTCCTGAGTGGACCGGCATGGTCCGACAGCGCCACGGCGTCAACGGGCGAGCAGCCGGTCGACGGCGCCGTGCTGCGTTGGGGCCTGAGCGACGAGGCGAACAACGCAGCCTTCGCCCCGGGCACGTTCAACTTCTTCTCCGCCGGCAAGGTCGCCGACCCCGGCAGGGGTGGCACCACGCTCAAGCAGCCGGGGTGGAAGCAGACCTCGGGATCGGTCTCCATCGAGAAATGGCTCGACGGGGGTTGGCACGCGGCGACCTGGGCGGGGTTGTCGACCGACACGACCGGCAAGCCCCTGGCCGGTCCGTTGAGTGGCCGGTTCAGCGGTCACCAGATCGTCTTCTCCGACGGTGTCGGCACGATCGATCGAGACGCGGGCACCGCCCACATCGCCTGGCGTGGGGACGCAACGGTGCTGTCCTACTCCGGCATGTCGTTCTTCTACCTGTCCGACCCGGTGTTGGACGTTGCCGACGGGGTGGGCACGGTGCACGGCACGCTCAGCGGGTACGCCTCATCCCAGACCGACACCTCGGTGTGGGAGCCGGTGCCGGCGACGGAGGTCACCCTCGCGGACCTGCCCGACATCTCGCTCGGCGAGGACGGGTTCACCGTCACCCCGACGTACGCCGGCTCCTTCCCGAAGTCATGGGTCGCGTTCATGGACCGGCTCGGCACCGGCTCCTTCTGGTACGCCAGCGGCGGCTCGACCGATGCGTACAAGGCGGCCCTGCCGATCACCGTCGGGTACGGGAGCTCGGCGACGGCACCGACCCCGTCACCGGGTGCGACCCCGACCACGGATCCGATCGAGAACACCGCGCCGGAGCCCACCGCAACGACCTCCGCGGCCAGCTCCCCGACCCCGAGCACGAGCGCGCCGACGGCGAGCACCTCGACCTTCGGGCTCGGGTCCGACGCCGACGCAGGGGACGCAACGGCCGGACTTGTCGCAACAGCGCCCGTGGCACAACTGGTTGAGCTGCGCGCCGCGCACATCGACCCCTCGAATTCCGCAGATGTCTCGGATCGATGGTGGTGGGGAAGTGGCGCGGTCCTGCTCGCGCTCTCGTTCCTCGTCGCCGTCAGCTCATCGGCTCGGCCGCGATCGCGCTGAGCCGTCTCGACTGCGTCACCCACGAAAGGAAAGTCATGTCCAGCACACACACCCACCCCGGTCGCCGACCGGCCTGGGCGGTGACGGCGACCGGTGCGATGGTCGCGGCCCTGTTCACCTTCACGCCCGGAGCGGCCCACGCCGACGACCCGGTCGTGGCGCCCGCCCTGCAGTGGAAGATCTCCGACTACTTCGACACGAGTTACTCGCTGAGCAACCACACCCTTGCCGACGGAGCGACCGAGGCCGACGACGGTGTGATCACGTTCCCGGACGGCGTGGGCTCTTACAACTCGTCCAACGGGGCGGCAGCGATCACCTACGACGGCTCCGTCTCCGCAGGCATGTCCGGGATGTTCGAGGTCACCATCGCTGATCCGCGGGTCGTCGTCGATGCTGACGGAGAGGGTTTCGTGTCTGCCGTCGTGTCCTCCTCGAACATCGCGTCCGGGCCGTACGCGGCCGGCATCACCGAGCCGAAGCGGGTCGTGGTGACCACCTTCGACGCCACTGGGAGATGGACGTCCGGCGACGCCCGGCGGACTCTGAATGCGACGCCGCGTTGGCACGACGTGGTCGTCGCGAACAGTGCAGAGGCCCAGGAGGCAGGCATCTCCGACGGAACCGACGACAAGCCGGTCGACGGGGCGTCATTCGCGCCGAGTTTCGTCGCCCAGCTGAGCCCAGGGGTGAAGCCGTACTTCTACAAGAGCTCCACGGCCGAGAGTCAGGAGGCGAAGGCACCGTCGGGCTTCGAGGCCGCGGCCGATCCCATGTCGGTACAGGCGGACGTGACCGGTGTCGACCCCGAGGCCGGTGTGGCGGTGAACGTGGCCGGCCACGGGTTCACCGGCGACACGAATTCCGGCGACGCCGGAGTCTATGTCGGCGTGGCGCCGTCCGGCGGGCTGCCCGACGTCTCGAGTCCGTCGGGGATGGCCAGTTTCGCTGCGGCGACATGGATCCCTGGAGGCGCGATCGCCGGCGGAACGTTCGAGACATCGCTCGCAGTGCCGTCCGACCAGCTCGACAGCACGAAGACCTACTCGGTCTACACCTGGCAGGCACACACGCACTCCAACGCCAGCCAGGACACCGAGACGCCGGTGGCGATCGACTTCAGCAAGTTGCAGCCGCCGGCTCCGGAGAAGTCGACGCCTTCTGTCGCGGTGAGCGGTCCGACCGCGTCGAAGTTCGGGACGAAGAAATCGTTCACGGTGCGCGTCAGTGGGGCCACCGGCACGGTGCGGGCCACCGGAGCGGGGAAGGCACTCACGAAGAAGCTCGCCTCGGGCAAGGCCGTCTTCGCGTTGCCGCGCACCTTGGCCGCGGGGAAGCACACGGTGACGTTCGCGTACGCCGGTGACGACACCCACCGCGGCGCTTCGAAGAAGGTCGTGGTGAGGGTGGCGAAGGCAGCCGCCCACGTGAAGACCACGATCAAGAGCAGGGCGACTGTCAAGAAGCGCGGCGCACTGCAGGTGCGGGTCACCGGTGTGACCGGCGCACCGCGCCCAGCCGGGCGCGTCAAGGTCGTGCTCCACAAGGGCAAGGTCACCCGCACCGTGAGCGCCAAGCTGAAGGCGAACGGGTCGGTCACCGTCACGCTCCCCAAGCTCAAGAAGGGGACGTGGAAGGTGAGGGCGAGCTACCTCGGAAGCAACAACTTCGCCAAGGCGGCGAAGACGACCAAGATCAAGGTCAAGGGCAAGAAGTAACGCCCACCTGATTGATCGGCACCTCGCTGCGTACGCCTCCGGGCGACGTGGCGAGGTGCCGGCGTTCGAGCTAGATGCGGGGCACGACCGCCCCGAGGAGCGCTCCCATCCGGGTCGCTGCCGCCTTGCCCGCCTCGAGGACCTCCTCGTGGTTGAGCGGTTGACCGGTGATGCCCGCGGCGAGGTTCGTCACCAACGAGATGCCGAGCACCTCCATGCCGGCCTCGCGTGCGGCGATCGCCTCGAGGGTGGTGCTCATCCCGACCAGGTCGCCGCCGATCGCGCGCACCATCGCGATCTCGGCGGGGGTCTCGTAGTGCGGGCCGGGGAGTTGGACGTAGACGCCCTCGTCGAGCGACGGCTCGACTGATCGGCACAGCTCGCGCAGGCGGGTGCTGTAGAGATCGGTGAGGTCGATGAAGTTGGCTCCCTCGATGGGAGAGGTCGCGGTCATGTTGATGTGGTCGCGGATCAGCACCGGAGTCCCCGGGGTCCAGGCCTCGTTGAGGCCGCCACACCCGTTGGTGAGCACGATCGTGCGGCAGCCGGCAGCGGCCGCGGTGCGTACGCCGTGCACGACGGCCCGTACGCCGAGACCCTCGTAGAAATGGGTGCGGCCCAAGAACACCAGCAGGTGTCGATCGCCGGCTCGGACCGACCGGATCTTGCCGGCGTGCCCCGCGACCGCGGGCGGGGCGAACCCGGGCAGGTCGGTGGTGTCCAGCTCGGCGACCGGGTCACCGAGGCCGTCGACAGCGGGCAGCCAGCCCGAGCCGAGGACGAGGGCGACGTCGTGTCGATCCACGCCGGTGCGTTCGCGCAGCACCGCCGCGGCGGACGCTGCTGCTCGGGTGGGGGAGTCGGGGGTCTCGCTCACGGAGGCACTCTACGGCGTCACCCGTGCTCAGCCCCCGAACACCGACCTGCAGGGCCGGGCACGCAGGGCGGCGACGTAGTCGCGGGGTGCGGCCCCCGCCTCGGCGGCGTCGGCGAGGACGCCCAGGTAGCTGGCCGAGGGCAGTCCGCCCTCGAACGCGTCGAGCACGTACGCCCAGGCGACGACCTCGCCGGTCAGCAGGGCGACCCGCACCTTCGTCCGGCGATAGAGGCCGGTGTCGGCCGACTCCCAGCCGTCCAGGGCGGCGACGTCCTCGTCGGTGATGTCGTAGACGGCCACGAACACCCGCTCGAACGGGTCCTGGACGATCGTCGCGAGTGATCCGTCCCACCCGTGGTCCTCGCCGCCGAAGGTGAGCCGCCACCCCTCGAGCCAGCCGGTGCCCCGCAACGGGGAGTGCGGACAGCGCTCACTCATCCGGGCCGGATCGAGGTTCGCCCCGTAGGCCGCGTGCAGCGTCATGGCCAGAAGGGTAGGGCAGTCGGTAAGAATGGCCCACGTGAGTGCACAGGACTTCCGAGCGTCGAACCGTGTCGTCGTGATCGGCGGCGGGCCGGGTGGATACGAGGCAGCGCTCGTCGCTGCCCAACTGGGCGCGGACGTGACGGTCGTCGACTCCGACGGCATCGGCGGTTCGGCGGTGGTCACCGACTGCGTGCCGAGCAAGACCCTGATCGCGACCGCGGAGCTGATGACGTCGGTGGAGGGTGCCGCCGAGCTCGGCGTGCTCATCGGTGATGACGGCGTCTCCGTGGATCTGGCGAAGGTCAACGAACGGGTCAAGCGGCTCGCCCTTGCCCAGTCCGCCGACATCGCCGGTCACCTCGAGGCCGACGGCGTCACCATCGTGCGCGGTCGGGGGCGGTTGGAGGGCGGCCGCGTGGCGGTCGACCTTGCCGAGGGCGGCACGACCACACTCGACGCTGACGCGATCCTGGTCGCCACCGGTGCGGCGCCACGGACGCTCCCGACCGCCCAGCCCGACGGCGAGCGGATCCTCACCTGGGAGCAGGTCTACGACCTGACCGAGGTGCCGTCACGACTGATCGTGGTCGGCTCCGGTGTGACCGGCGCCGAGTTCGCCAGCGCGTACAACGCACTCGGCATCGACGTGGTGCTGGTGTCGTCCCGCGACCGGGTGCTCCCGGGTGAGGACGCCGACGCGGCCGAGGTGCTCGAGGAGGTGCTCGTACGCCGAGGCATGACCGTGCTGGCGAAGTCGCGGATGGAGTCCGTCGTCCGCAACGGTGACACCGTGACCGTGACCCTGACCGACGGCCGCACGGTCGAGGGTTCCCACGCCCTGCTCGCGCTCGGATCGATCCCGAAGACAGCGGGGATCGGCCTGGAGGACGCCGGTGTCGAGCTCGACGAGGGCGGTTTCATCCGGGTGGACAAGGTCTCCCGCACGACCGCTCGGGGCATCTACGCCGCCGGGGACTGCACGGGCGTGCTGATGCTGGCATCCGTCGCAGGCATGCAGGGCCGGATCGCGATGTGGCACTTCCTCGGGGACGCGGTGCGCCCCCTCGATCTGCGCACGGTGTCCTCCAACGTCTTCACCGCGCCCGAGATCGCGACCGTGGGCTACTCCCAGAAGGACGTCGACGAGGGCGAGATCGCGGCCGAGACCGTGATGCTGCCGCTCAGCGGCAACCCGCGCGCGAAGATGCAGGGCGTCCACGAGGGCTTCGTGAAGCTGTTCGCCCGTCCCGGCACGCGGATCGTCGTCGGCGGCGTCGTCGTGGGCCCCCGTGCGAGCGAGTTGATCCACGCGGTCTCACTGGCAGTCGCCGCTTCGATGACCGCCGACCAGGTCGCCCAGGCGTTCACGGTCTATCCGTCGATGAGCGGTTCGACGGCTGAGGCGGCGCGCCAACTCCATCGTGGATGATGGGTCGATGAGATCTCGGGCTGCCGTTGCGCTGATCGCGACGGCGCTCGCACTCACGACGGCCGCAACCGCGGCACCTGCAGCTGCCGCACGGCGGGTCGTGTCGGTGTCGGTGCACCAGGTCTTCACGGTGCCGTCGACGGGGAAGTTCCGACTCGCCGGCCACGGCTTCGGGCACGGCCACGGGATGTCGCAGTACGGCGCGGAGGGTGCGGCCCGCAAGGGGCTGTCCTATCAACGGATCCTCGCGTTCTACTACCCGCACACGTCACTCGGCACGGGCAAGGGAAGCATCCGGGTGCTCATCACCGGCGACACCAGCGACGGGGTGCGGGTGGTCGCGACGAAGGGGTTGCGCGTGGTCGACGCGGGGTCGAAGACGTCGTACGCCCTGCCGTACCGCAGCGACATCACGAAGTGGCGGATGGTCGTCCGCGACGGCAACGTGGTCGTCGATTACCACACCAACGCGTGGCACCGGTTCGCCATCGGCCCGGAGAAGCTCGCGCACCTCGCGGGCAACGGGACCTTCCGGTCGGCCTCGGGAGTGCTGAGGTTGATCACGCCGTCGGGGAAGGACCGCTATCGCGGTGGCCTCCGTGGAGTCCGGGCATCGGCCGGTGCCCGCACCCTCGACACCGTCAACGTGTTGTCCCTCGACGACTACGTGCGCGGTGTGGTTCCCCTTGAGATGCCCACGACCTGGCATACGGCGGCGGTCCGGGCCCAAGCGGTCGCGGCCCGCACGTACGCGATGTTTGAACGTGCGGAGAACCGGCACCGGTACTACCAGATCTGCGACACCAGCCGATGCCAGGTCTACGGCGGGATGGACGCCGAGACGACGGAGGGCAACGCGGCTGTCACGGCCACGGCGGGGCGCTACGTGAGCTATCGCGGCGGACCTGCGTTCACCCAGTTCTCGTCCTCCAGCGGCGGCTGGACGAGCGCGGGCAGCCAGCCGTACCTGCCGGCGCAGAAGGATACCTACGACGGTTGGTCGGGCAACCCCGTCCACTCATGGTCGGTGAAGGTCAGGGCGGACGTCCTCGAGAAGCGCTATCCCCGGATCGGCACGTTGAAGAAGATCACCATCACGGGTCGTGCCGGCGGTGGTCAGTGGCATGGCCGGGTGCTCACCGTGAAGCTGACCGGCAGCAAGCACAGCGGCACCGTCCACGGCTCCGCCATCGCCGCCGCGTACGGCCTGCGCAGCACCTGGTTCATGCCGCAACGGGCCGGTTGACCTGTCCGCGAGCAATACTCGGAGGCTATACTTGAGGTATGTCCAAGGTGATGGTGTCACTTCCCGAGGAGTTGCTGGCCGAGATCGACGCCGAGGTTCGTCGACGCTCGACGAGCCGTAGCGCGCTCTTGGCCGATGCCGCGCGTCGCGAGCTCGCTCGCCGCGACCCCCAGGTGGTCCTCGCGGCCATCGAGCGGTCCGAGCGCCGGTTCCAGGGCGCCGGGTTCGAGGCGGCGGAGGTCGTGCGCGCTGATCGCGACTCCCGACGATGACACAACTCCTGGTCGACACGTCGGTGTTGATCAAGTGGTTCCACAGTGAGAGGGAGCGCGAGGTTACCCAGGCGCGTGCGATTCGGGACGCGCACGTCCGCGGCGACGTCGATGCCCACGTGCTGGATCTCGCGGTGTACGAGATGGGCAACGTCCTCTCCCGCGCACTGCAATGGAGTGCGTCCGACGTCGCCGAGCAGCTCGACGACCTGCTCCTGATCGTCGGGCCACCGTTGGCGATGGCACAGCCGTGGTTGCGCACCGCTGCCGACCTCGCCGCCGCTCATGGACTGACCTTCTATGACGCGAGCTGGGCCGCTGCGGCGTCCGAGCTCGGTGTGCCCCTGGTGAGCGCGGATCGGCAACTGATCTCGGCGGGACTCGCCGTGTCGCCGACCGCGTTCGCGGCCGGCCTGACTCCCTGAGCCACCCTGTCCAGCTGCCTCCGGATCGTCTTCGAGGTGCCCGACCACCTCGACCCCGAACACCTGATCGACCTCGCCGCAGGTGATGCTCAGGCGTTGAACAACTCCTTGCCCCACCAGTCGCCCGGACCCGAGAGGCCGGGTGGGCAGGCGAACAGGGCCGAGCTCGTGTGCTGGATGTACTCGTTGAGGTTGTCGTGCCTGCCGAGGCGCTCTTGAAGGACGACGAACTGCTTGTGCGCGTCCTTCTGGAAGACGATGAAGAACAGGCCCGCGTCGAGGTACCCGCTGACCGGGTCGATGCCGTCGGTGTACGAGTAGCCGCGGCGCAGGATGCGCAGCCCGTGGTTGTTCTCGTGGGCGGCGAGCCGGATGTGGGCGCGGGTGTCGATGACCGGCTTGCCGTCCTTGCCGACGGCCTTGAAATTGGGGGTGTCGAACTCGTGCTTGCCGGTCAGAGGGGCGCCGGAGTCCTTGAAGCGGCCGAAGACCTTCTCCTGGTCGGCGAGGTAGTCGGTGTCCCAGTTCTCGATCATCATGCGGATCCGCCGGGTGACGAGGTAGCTGCCGTTCCTCATCCAGGGCTGGTCGGTCTCATCGCCCACCCAGACGTAGTCGTCGAGGTCCGTCGTGTCGTCGTTCTTGATGTTGCGGGTGCCGTCCTTGAAGCCGAGCAGGTTCCGAGGTGTCGCCTGGGCACTCGACGTGGAGGCGGTCTTGCCGAAGCCGAGCTGGGACCAGCGCATCACCGCGGTGCCACGGGCCAGGCGGGCGAAGTTGCGGATCGCATGGAAGGCGACCTGGGGGTCGTCGGCGCACGCCTGGACGCCGATGTCGCCGAAGCTGAGCTCCTTGCGGAGCAGCTCGCCCGGTAGCGGCGGCAACGGCGCGAGGGCAGCCGGCCGATGTTTGGCGAGCCCGAACCGCTTGTCGAAGAGGGAGGGACCGAAACCGACGGTGATGGTCAAGTTGGCCGCGTGCAATCCGACCGCCTCACCGGTGTCGGCCGGAGGTGCCTGCGGATGCGTCTCGACGGGCCCGATCTGTTCGCCGACCGCCATCCGCGAGGCGGCAGCTGCCCAGGTGCCGAGCATACGCATCAGATCCATGCGATCGGTCGAGGTGACGTCGAACGATGCGAACGCGAGCCGGTCCTGGGCCGCCGTTGAGATGCCTGCCTGGTGCTTGCCGTAGAAGGGCACCTGCGACGACGTGGGGTCGGAGGTGTCGTCAGCGGTGGCGCGGCCGGCGGCGAATCCGCCGCCGACCGCGACGGCGCCCGCCGCACCCAGCGCGCCGCCGAGGAACAGGCGGCGGCTGGGCTTCGCGGGCGCGTTGGTGTCGTGCTCTTGGGTCACCCGGCGACCTTACTGGCGACCTTCGAGAGCGGCTCCTGCACTGCCTTGACCGCTGCAGCGAGCTTGCGCTTGTCGGCCTTGGTCAGTGCTGTGTAGAGCTTGTATCCCGACGGCTCCGAGGTGTCGCGGTACTGGTCGACCAGCGTGTTGAGCGCGTTGAAGCGCTGCTGGATCTGCTTGACCAGTGCCGGGTCGGACGTCTTGAGGATCGGGACGAGCTGGGCGAAGGCCTGCTCCGCACCCTCGTCGTTGTTGGCGAAGTCGAGCATGTCGATGTGGGAGTAGCGCTCCTCCTCACCGGTGATCTTCGAGCTGGCAACCTCGTCGAGCAGTCCCTGGGCGCCGTTGGCGAGCTCGGTCAACTGGTAGGGCATGTTCTTCGCGGCGAGCTGCTTCGTCTTGGTCTGCAGGTTGGTGACGTCCTTGATGAGGCCGGCACCGTACTTCGCGAGACCGTTGAGCGACTTGACCTGGAACAGGCCGTACTCGATGCGGTGGAAGCCGGTGAGTTTCGTCGGCGAGATGCCGTCCGCGCGAGCGTCGATCGCCGCGTCGAGACCCGGGAACGACTCGGCGACCGGCTCGATCTTCTCGTAGAACGGGCGGGCCTTCGCGTACGCCGCCTGGGCGGCGGTGAGGTCGTTGCCCTGGAGCGCCTTGTTGAGGTTCTTCGCCTCGGCGAGGAGGTAGCCGACCTGGGTCGTCACGTAGTTCGCGTAACCCTTCGACGCCTGCTTGGCGAGCGCTGCTGCCGAGGTGTCGACGGCAGCGGACTTGCCGGTCACCTTGAGCGCCGACTTCTCGGTCGCGGCACCGGGGCAGTAGAGCGTGTAGTCGCCGGCGGTCGCGGTGATCGAGAACGTGCCGGAGAAGCCCGGCGGCAGATTCTCCTTCTCACCGACGATCCGGTCGCCGCTGAGCACCTCGACCTCGCTGACCGCGGTGGCGTCGACGTTCTTGACGGTGAAGTCGATGCCGCCGGCAGCGAGCGTCGAGTGGTCGATCGAGCAGCCCTTGGCGGCGGTGATCGTCACCGAGGCCTTGCTGGCCGCTGCGCCGCTCGAGGAGTCCTTGTCGGAGGAGGAGCCGCAGGCGGCGAGGCCGGGAAGCAGCGCGAGGGCGAGCAGCGCGAGGGCAGGTCGACGCGTGGTCATGGAGGTATGTCCTTCTCGTGAGAATATTAGCGAGGCGAGCCTAACCTAAGTCTTGATCAGCGTCGCTGTGGGGCTGCTCACGTGAGACGGCCGCCGGGCCGGCCAGTAGGAGAGCGCGAGGCCGAGCAGGGCCACCGCCCCCAACAGGCCGACCAGCCAGGCGATCGCCATCCGGTGGGTCCGATGCAGCAATGTCGCCTGGTCCGCGTTCGCCGCCGCGAGTGCTTCGGCGCGGTCGGCCGACGAGGTCGCGGTGGACGCGGTTCGTACGGGCTTCGCCACGGCGATGTCCTGTCCGGAGGTGCCTACGAGCGTCGCGGTCTGCGTCTGCGTCCACTTGACCGACAGCACGCGCAGGGTCTTCGGCTCGATGACCGCCGTCACCACACGCGATGTGGCCAGCGTCGCCGCGACCGTGCCGTGCGTGGCGACCACGCCCAGCGGCATCCGCCCGTCGTTGAGCGCGGCGACCTTCTTGACCGGCAGGCGCGTGTGCGTCTTGGCGCCCGGGATGGTCGTGCGGTACGTCTCGGCGGTGATGTGGCCGAGGCTGGTCAGTGCTCCGGAGGTGAGCGCGAGCATCCGGGTGCCGCCGCTCGACCTCGTCAGCGGCTGTTGGTCGGTGGTCCGCAGCTCGAGGCCCCCGTGGTGGGTCACGACCGAGGCGCGCAGTGCTCCCGTGCCGGTCGCGGGTGCGGGAGTGGCGACGCTCGGCGCGGACCATGCGAGGGTGCCGCCGACCGCGAGTCCGACGACGCCGACGCCGGCGAGCGCGCCTCGGAGTCTGCCGATCGGTACGGATCGGCCGGGGGGCCAGGCGACGAAGACCACGACCGGGATCGCATAGAGCAGCCAGCCCAGGATCTCAGCCATGACGGGGTAGGGCTGGATGCCGAGCATGCCCGTGAGCAGCGAGGAGATGACCGTGCCCGGGCGGACCAGCCACGACAGATCCAGGAGCCGTTCCTGGCCGACGTTGAGCCAGCCGGCCTCGTGGGCGGTGTGGATCGCGCTGACCACCAGACCCGCAGCGACGAGCGCGAGCACGACGCCGGTGGCGCGGAAGAACTTGGAGAGGTTGATGCGTACGCCGCCGCGATAGATGCCGTAGCCGAGCACGACCGCGACCGCGATCCCGAGGACGGCACCGATGAGCGCGGTCGACCCGGAGCCGGACTCGTTGAACGCGGCGAGCAGGAACACCGAGGTCTCGAAACCCTCCCGCAGCACGGCCAGGAACGCCATCGCGATCATCGCCAGGTGTCCTCGGCCGCCGCCCTCGAGCGCCTCGGCGGCCATCGACTCCAGCTCACCCTTGAGTTCGCGGGAGTGCTCCTTCATCCAGATCACCATGTAGGTGACCATCCCGACGGCGAGGATCCCGATGACCGTCTCCAGGGCCTCCTGCTGACGCTGGGGGAGGTTCTGGGAGAAGATCTCGAGCCCGACGCCCACGCCGATGCAGATCAGCACCGCGGCGGCCACACCGAGCGCCAACTGGCGGATCAACTCGGGTCGGCCCTGCTTGCGCAGGAAGGCTGCGATGATGCCGACGATCAGTGCCGCTTCGAGGCCTTCACGCAGGCCGATCACGAAGGTGGGCAGCATGTCGATCGACTCCGGTCAGGACAGATAGGAAAGGCTTACCTGACCAGTGTAGACCCGTGTTGGTCCGGGTCTCAGGTGCGATCGATCACAGGATCTCGCAGATGACCTCGCCGTTGCCCACGGTGGCGCCCACCTCGGCGGACAGGCCGGTGACGACGCCGGCCTTGTGCGCCTTGAGGGGCTGTTCCATCTTCATGGCCTCGAGGACCACGACGACGTCACCCTCGGCGACCTCGGCGCCCTCCTCGACCGCGACCTTGACGATGGTGCCCTGCATGGGCGAGGTGACCGAGTCGCCGGAGGCGGCGGCGCCGGCCTTCTTGCCGCCGGCGCGCTTCGGCTTCTTCGCCGCTCCTGAGGGGGCGGACCCGATGCCGCCGAGACCGGCCGGGAGGGTGACCTCGAGGCGCCTGCCGCCGACCTCGACGGTGACGTTCTGGCGCTCGCCCGGCTCGTCGACGTCGGCCGAACCGCCCGAATAGGGCGG
Source organism: Marmoricola sp. (assembly GCA_036384455.1). Classification (GTDB taxonomy): domain Bacteria; phylum Actinomycetota; class Actinomycetes; order Propionibacteriales; family Nocardioidaceae; genus Marmoricola. The sequence continues at coordinate 19,560 of DASVMH010000185.1, forward strand.
GATCTGGTTGTCGAAGTCGGTCTCGATCCAGGTCGTGTAGACGGTGAACTCGCCCTCGCCGGTCGGGTTGGAGGAGGCGACGTACGCCGGGTCGTTGAGCACCACGGCGTCGAAGGTGAGCGCTGTGGGCATGCCGTCGACACGGAACTCCGAGATCGCCCGACGCGAGCGCTCGATGGCTTGGGTGCGGTCCTTGCCGGTGACGATCAGTTTGGCGACCAGGGAGTCGAAGGCCCCGGGGATCGTCTCGCCCTTCTCGTACCCGGAGTCGAGCCGGATGCCCGGCCCCGACGGCGGCGCCCACTCGGT
>DASVMH010000186.1:0-8513 GCA_036384455.1 Marmoricola sp.
GAGAAGCTCGAGAAGGACGGCGAGGTCGGCAAGGACGACGTCACCGGTGCTGAGAAGAAGCTCGACTCGACGACCAAGAAGTTCACCGATCAGATCGACGAGATGCTCAAGCACAAGGAAGCCGAGCTCCTCGAGGTCTGACACAGATGACCGAGACCACCCCGCCCGCGAAGGACCACGGTCGCGCCGGCCGCGACCTTCGTGCCGCGGTCGCGTCCGCGGTCGTGCTGCTCGCCGCCGTGGGCGCATCCCTGTTCTTCTGGAAGACGGCGTTCATGGTGATCGTGGCGATCGCCGTCGTCGTCGCGATCTGGGAGTTGCACCGGGGCATGCAGGCCAAGGACATCGACATGCCCGAGCAGCCGTTGATGCTCGGGGGCGTCGTGATGGTCGTGGTGGCGTACTTCTGGGGCGCGCCCTCACTGGTCACCGCAACCGCCGTCACGGCACTGATCACGATGCTGTGGCTGCTGCGTCGCGGGGTGGACGGCTTCGTCGCCAACGCGACAGCCTCGGTCTTCACGCTGATCTATGTGCCGTTCCTCGGATCGTTCGTCGCGCTGATGCTCGCCGAGGGTGGCGACTGGCGCTCCACGATGCATTTCGACGACGGCATCAAGGGCATCGTGACCTTCATCCTGGTGACCATCGCCTCCGACATCGGTGGTTACAACGCCGGTGTGCTGTTCGGCAAACACCCGATGGCCCCGGTGATCTCGCCGAAGAAGTCCTGGGAGGGTTTCGCCGGGTCCGCGATCTTCTGCGTGGCAGCGGGCGTCCTGCTCGTCGTCTATCTGCTCGACGGCGACTGGTGGGTGGGCGTGCTGCTCGGGCTCATCGCCGTTGTGATGGCGACCCTGGGGGATCTCGTGGAGTCGGTCATCAAGCGCGATCTCGGCATCAAGGACATGAGCCAGATCGTCCCGGGTCACGGCGGTCTGATGGATCGCCTCGACTCGCTGCTCGCCACGATCGCGCCGATCTGGCTGCTGCTGCACTACCTCGTCTTCCGCTGACCACATCGCGTGCACCCCGGCGCTCGTTGGTGCCCGCCCGTTAGGATTCCGCGGTGGCCAACAAGCGTGAGACCAGTGCTGCTCGTCAGGAGCGCCTCGAGGCGATCCGTCGTCAGCAGCAGCGTGCGGAGCGTCGGCGTCTGCTGATCGGCACGTCCGTCGTCGTGGTGGTGCTGGCGGCCCTCGTCATCGGGGTTGTCGTCGGGATCTCGGCGAACAAGAAGAAGCCGGCCAAGGCGGGCGACCAGATCATCCCGTCGACGCCGACTGGGCAGACCACAGTCCAGTCGACCCCGAAGACCGAACCGAACAAGACGGGGATCAAGGGCGTGACGGCCTACGACACGGAGGGCTGGCCCGGCGACGGGAAGTCGCACACCGGCGCACTCGCCCACGACCACGTCGACGGCCCGGTCACGTACGCCGTGCTGCCTCCCGTCGGCGGTCCGCACAACGGCACCTGGATGAACGCCGGGGTCTACACCAAGCCGATCCCGTCGGAGCGTGCGGTGCACAACCTCGAGCACGGCGCGATCTGGATCACCTATCGCCCGAACCTCGCTCAGAGCCAGGTGCGCCAACTGCAGGATCTGGTCGGCAAGCAGTCCATGATCGATGAGGGCAGCAATTCCAACCGCTACATGGACCTGAGCCCCTGGGCCAGCAACGCCCTGCCGAGCCCGATCGTGGTCAGCTCGTGGGGCTACCAGCTCAAGGTGGACAGCCCCACCGACCCGCGGATCCAGCAGTTCATCGACAAATTCCGCCACAACAAGACCTACACGCCTGAATTCGGTGCGGCGGTCGACGGCATCCCGGTCGACACCGGCGGCCGGCCGGCGCTGTACGGCAGCAAGTTCGCGAACCCGTCCGGCTGAGCGGCATGACCACACCGCTTCCTCTCGTCTTCGACGCTCCGCGCGGGCGCGGCAAGCCTCCGCGACACCTCGCGGACCTCGACGCCGCCGGCCGCAAGGAGCTCGTCGAGGAGCTCGGCCTGCCGGGCTTCCGGGCGCGTCAGCTGTCCGCCCACTACTTCGCGCGCCTCGTCGACGATCCCGAGCAGATGACCGATCTGCCGGCAGGGCAGCGCCCGGAACTGGTGGCCGGGCTGTTGCCGCAGCTCACCACCGCCGTCCGCACGCTCGAGGCGGACAAGGGCACCACCCGCAAGACCCTGTGGCGGCTCTTCGACGGCGCCCTCGTCGAGTCGGTGCTGATGCGCTATCCCGACCGCGTGACGATGTGCGTGTCCAGCCAGGCCGGCTGCGGCATGGCCTGCCCCTTCTGCGCGACCGGCCAGGGCGGGCTGCAGCGCAACATGTCCACCGCCGAGATCGTCGAGCAGGTGATCGCCGGTGCCCGCGCGCTGGATCGTGGTGAGGTGCCGGGCGGACCCGGTCGGGTGAACAACGTCGTGTTCATGGGCATGGGCGAGCCGCTGGCCAACTACAAAGCGGTCGTCGGTACCGTGCGCCGGCTGACCGACCAGGCTCCCGACGGCTACGGCATGTCCGCGCGCGGCATCACCGTCAGCACGGTCGGGCTGGTGCCCCGGATCAACCAACTCGCTGAGGAGGGCATCCCGGTCACCCTTGCGCTCTCGCTGCACGCGCCCGACGACGAGCTGCGCGACGAGCTGGTACCCGTCAACACCCGCTGGAAGGTCGACGAGGCCGTCGACGCGGCATGGAACTACGCCCGTACGACGAAGCGGCGCGTCTCCATCGAGTACGCCATGATGCGCGGCATCAACGACCAGGCCTGGCGCGCCGACCTGCTCGGGGACGTCCTCAACGCCCGCGGCGACTGGGGCTGGGTGCACGTCAACCTGATCCCCCTGAACGCCGTGCCCGGCAGCCGCTTCACGCGCTCGCGCGAGGAGGACATGGACGAGTTCATGCGCCGCCTCAATGCGCGGGGCATCCCGACCACGATGCGGGACACCAGGGGCAACGACATCGATGCCGCCTGTGGGCAGTTGGCAGCACACGAGTAGTTCGTCGCTCTGGCGCGGCGCCAACTCATCGCGTGAAACGCGAAACCCGAGTGTGCCGAACCGTCATGCGGGCAGAACTTCTGGCGCCGACGCGTGATGAGCGTGACGTGGGCTGGATGCGCACACTTCTGCCCGCGTGACTGCAACGGCCGGCAGCTGCGGGGACGGCATAGTGTGCCGAACGGTGCTTGCCTGGCTGCAGGGATCCGGTTGTGGACGCGCTGGGGCCCACAGGGAAGGATGGGCACGAGCGGCCGGCCGTCGGGGCACCACCGCTCAGCAGTCGACCCACAGATCGAGGAGCACGCGAGTGGCCAAGCCGAGCAAGGACGGCGACAACGAGATGATGGCCGCATCCGTCGACCCGCAGGAGCTCGTCGACCTGATCGAGTTGTTCTTGTTCGACGAGGCACCATCGATGACCGGACCCGAGGTCGCGGCGGGTGCAGGGATCCCCTTCGAGCAGGCGCGCGAGCGCTGGCGCTCCCTCGGCTTCACCTCGGTCCCCGAGGACGAGGTGGCGTTCACCGCGGCGGACCTGCACGCGCTGAAGCAGACCGAGAAGCTGCGAGCGCTGGGCATCGCCGACGAGGACACCGAGCTGGCGTTGATCCGCACCATCGGGCGCAGCTTCGCCCGCCTCGCGGAGTGGCAGCTCGACGTGCTCGGCCGTTCGATCGATCTGGAGACCACATCGGTCGAGGAACTCGGCGCGCTCTACGCCGAGGTGGCGCCGATCGTCGAGGACGTGAGCAGGTACGTGTGGCGCCGACACACGTTGAGTGCGGCCTCCCGTGCTCTGCTGCGGCCCGACACCGACGACACCGATGGACCCGCGCTCGCTGTCGGGTTCGCCGACATCGTCGGCTACACCAGCCAGAGCCGGACCCTCAAGACCGATCAGCTCGCCGAGCTCATCGACGGGTTCGAGGCCAAGGCGCTGGAGACGATCACCGAGCACGGCGGGCGGATCATCAAGACGATCGGGGACGAGGTCCTCTTCGTCGCCGACACCGCGCGAGACGGTGCGTTGATCGCCCTGGAACTCGCCGAGCGGCACGTCGAGGACGAGGAGTTCCCCGAGTTGCGCGTGGGCGTGGCGTACGGCCCGGTGTTGGCCCGCCTGGGCGACGTCTTCGGCCCGGTCGTCAACATCGCGGCGCGGCTCACGTCGACCGTGCGGCCCGGACGGGTCATGGTCGACCGGGCGATGGCCGAGGCGCTCGAGACCGACGGCGCGTTCCGGGTCCGCCGGATGCGGCGCACCTCCGTCAAGGGCTATCGCCGCCTCGAGCCCTATCTGCTGAGGCGTCCGGTCGGGGACGACCCCGAATTCGACTCCGACAACCTGCCGGGGCCGGCGTCACAATTCCTTGCCGAGCGTGGCCGCAACCTCGTCCGTGCTGTCGAGGAGGGTCAGGGCGGCGTCGAAGCCGGCGCGGACGCCGAGGGCTCGGATTAGCGGCCAGACGGGGAACTCCTCGGTCCAGTACGCCCGCCCGACGAAGACGTAGGGCACCCGCAGCTCAGCCGGGGCGTAGTAGTTCTCGCAGGCCGCCTGGAAGATCTCCTGGACGGTGCCGGCGGCGCCGGGCAGGAACACGATGCCGGCGTTGCACACGTGCAACAGCACGTCCTCCCGGATCGCGTTGCGGAAGTACTTCGCGATCCGATCGGGGAACGGGTTCGGCGGCTCGTGGCCGTAGAACCACGTCGGGATGCCGAGGCTCCGGCCGGTGTCGGTCGCGGTCGCGGCGACATCGACGGCCTTCTGCGCCCAGGCGGTGATGTCGTCCTTGAAGCCGGGCACCTCGGCGAGCGCGGTGAGCGCGGTGTCGAGCGCCGATCCACCACCGGGGAACCGGGCGCCGAGGTTCGCGGCCTCCATGGCTCCGGGGCCACCGCCGGTGGCGACGGTGAGACCGGCGGCGGCAAGATCGGCACCGACGCGGGCCGCCCCGGCGTACTCCGGATCGTCGCGCTGCAGATCGTGACCGCCCATCACGCCGACGATGCGTCGACCGGTGACATGTTCGGCGAGCGCATCGTCGATCGCGTTGTCATGCAGGGACATCGCGATGCTGTCGTGCATGCTGGTGCCACCCACCTTCGGATGGTTGGCAGCAAGGGACCAGGCATAGATCGTGGCGTCGGGAGTGTGGTCGTAGCCGTGCTCGAGGCCCTCGTACAGCTCCGAGGCGGCGTACAGGCCGGCGCGGTAGGCGTCGAACGGCACCTTGGGCAGCGCGGGGAACACCAGCGCGCCGCGGTGGCGCAGATCGTCCTCGGCCTCGGACGAGAGTGTGCAGCCGAGCAGCAGCGCCCCGGCCGGGTCGAGCCGGGCGAGGACGTCCTCGCGATCGGTCAGGTCGAGGTCCTGGACCTGCCAGCCCCGCATGGAGGTCGCCTGCTTGGCGCGACGGTCGAATTCCGCCAGGGTCTCGATCTCGATGGGGCGCACATCCCGACCGTAGCGGTCCAGGGTGCGGGGGAGGGCCGACGCGTCAGCGCGAACGCCAGGAGTACGCCGCCTTGCGCGTGGCGAGGTGCAGGAAGGTCTCGGTCGAGGTGACGCCCGGAACGCTGCGGATCCTGCCGGAGAGCACGTCGAGCAGGTGCTCATCGTCGCCGGCGGCCAGCCCGAGGAGGAGGTCGAATGATCCCGCGGTGATGACCACCGAGTCGACCTCGTCGATCGCGGCGAGAGCATCGGCCACCGGCTCGATCTCGCCGTCGACACGTACGCCGATCGTGGCCTGTCGTCCGGCACCGAGTCGGAGCGGGTTCGTGATTGCCACGACCTGGATGACGCCCGAGTCCACAAGCCGCTGCACCCGCTGGCGCACCGCGGCCTCGGACAGCCCGATCACCTTCGCGATCGCTGCGTAGGAACGTCGCCCGTCCTGCTGCAGCTGCTCGATGATGGTCCGGGACACCTCATCGAGCGCGCCGGTGCGCCGCGTGCTGGTCACGTGCGGAAGTTATCACCGATTTCGTGCGTAATCCCTTGTACGGCTTGTGGTTTCCTCGGCGGGGCCGGCCGCTCGGCACGTATTCGTGCCTCAGCGCCGGTGCGTAGGCTGGCGGCATGACCGAAGACGCACATCGGGTACTCGCAGCGGCACCCAAACAGCTGTACGTGGCAGGGGAATGGCGTGAGGCTGCCGGTGGCGCGACGATCGACGTCGAGGACCCGGCGACGGGCCGGACCCTGTGTGCGGTCGCTGACGCGACTGCCGCCGACGCGACCGCCGCTCTCGATGCGGCCGTCGCCGCACAGGCGGAGTGGGCGGCGACCTCGCCGAACCAGCGCTCCGAGATCCTCTACGACGCCTTCAGGCTGCTCGGCGAGCGGTCCGACGACCTGGCTCTGCTGATGACGCTGGAGATGGGCAAGTCGCTGGCCGAGTCGCGCGGCGAGATCTCCTACGCCGCGGAGTTCTTCCGCTGGTTCTCCGGCGAGGCGCTGCGACTCGATGGCTACTACAAGACCGCCGGCAACGGCCAGAGCCGGGTGCTGGTGATGCGGCAGCCGGTCGGGCCGTGCTACTTCGTCACGCCCTGGAACTTCCCGATGGCGATGGGCACCCGCAAGATCGGTCCGGCGATCGCCGCCGGTTGCACGATGGTGGTCAAGCCCGCCAAGCAGACTCCGCTGTCGATGCTCGCGCTGGCGAGGTTGCTCGAGGACGCGGGGTTGCCCGGGGGCGTACTCAACGCGATCACCGCGTCGTCCGCGTCGGGCGTCTCCGCGCCGATCATCGGCGACCCCCGCCTGCGCAAGCTCAGCTTCACCGGCTCGACCGAGGTCGGCCGCGGTCTCATCGCGCAGGCTGCGGACCAGGTGCTCAAGGTGTCGATGGAGCTCGGGGGCAACGCACCGTTCCTGGTCTTCGAGGATGCCGACGTCGACGCCGCGGTCGACGGTGCGATGGTCGCGAAGATGCGCAACATGGGCGAGGCCTGCACCTCGGCCAACCGCTTCCACGTGCACGAGTCGGTGGCCGAGGAGTTCGGGGCGAAGCTCGCCGAGCGGATGGGCGCGCTCCGGCTCGGTCACGGCGCTGACGACGGCACCGACGTCGGGCCGCTCATCGACGCCGACCAGCGCGACAAGGTCGCCGAGCTCGTCGAGGACGCGGTCGACAAGGGAGCCCGCTGCGTGGTCGGCGGCAGCGCGCGCGAGGGTGCCGGCTACTTCTTCGAGCCGACGGTGCTCCTCGGCGTACCGGAAGGGGCGCGCGTGCTCGGCGAGGAGATCTTCGGCCCGGTCGCGCCGATCACGACGTTCCGCACCGACGACGAGGCGGTGGCCGCCGCCAACAACACCGAGTACGGCCTGGTGGCCTATGTCTTCACCCGCGACCTCGACCGCGCCTTCCGGATCTGTGAGCGCCTCGACACGGGCATGATCGGCCTCAACCAGGGCATGGTCTCCAACGCCGGCGCCCCCTTCGGCGGCGTAAAGCAGTCGGGGCTGGGGCGCGAGGGCGGCAACGAGGGGATCGCCGAATACCTGGAGACCAAGTACGTCGCGATCAACGCGAACTCATAACCTCGGACTTCGTTGCGACCGGTCCCGGGCTCAGCGGTTCCGCCTCTGCAGCCGGTACGCGCGCACTAGCGACCCGATTCCGACGCCGATGAAGACCTCGACCCCGATGCTGGCCACCGGGCCATCGAGACCGGCCGCCTGGTCGCTCGGGAGGAATGCGAGGGCGATGAATGCGGCGCCCACGATGGCCAGCACCACCAACTGGGGCAATGCACGATTGGTGCCCCTCAGCATCTGGGGCAGCCGGTGGAGTGTCCCGCGAGGAAGTGCTCCGACGACACGCGCGACGAGGGCCGATTCCACTGCGATGAGAGCGACGCCTGACGCCGCTCGTGCAAACCAGGGCGCGCCGAGAGAGACGAGGCCGGCGAGGACGATGGCCAGCGCCAGGTTGATCCACCACAACCGTCGGATCAGATGAACCACCATGAGCTGGAAGTTGCTTCGGAACAGACCGGATTGCGGGTCACTCGCGAGGGCGGAGCTCAAGAGAGGGACCGCGTGCCTGATGCGGCCGCGATTGATGTTCAACGAGGCCAGGTTGTTCTTCGCCAACGCGTGCTCGGGGTTGATGGCGAGCGCGGTCTCGTACGCCTGACGTGCCTCGTCCACAAAGCCGAGTCGCGCGAGGCACAGGCCCAAAGTGTTGTGCGTCCTGCTCTCGTTGGGCGCGAGTCGTACTCCGTCGCGCGCCGCTTCCAGAGCCTCGCGCCGACCGCCCGGGCCGGAGAGGAGCAGCGCGTTGGCAAGGGCCGTATAGGTGAGCCAGTTCGTCGGCGCGTGCGCGACCGCCTGACGCGCGGCTCGGATCGCCTCGTCGTGGTCGCCGTGGTGACTCAGGGCGATGCTGAGGAGGCGAAAGCCGATCTCGTTGTGGGGAGCAGATTGCACGAGCGCACGGGAGGGTGGGATCGCGGCTTCCCATTTCCCCTGGTCGATGAGC
>DASVMH010000187.1:0-7584 GCA_036384455.1 Marmoricola sp.
GCTCGACGCCGCCGGCCTCGACCTGCCGACCGTGGACAACCACACCTTCACCGGTTGGTACACCACCAGCACGGGTGGCACGGCGTTCGACAGCGGCAGCACACTGACCGGCACCGGGCCGACCACGATCACGCAGTACGCGGGTACCGAGTGGAACCGCCTCGAGAACCGCTTCGCCGCCGGTGGCACCGTCACGTTGCAGGGCGACGCCCACAGCGCCGGCCCCACGGGCCTGGTCGTGGCACCCTCCGGAGTCACCCTCGACCTCAACGGTCACACACTCACCATCGATGGTCTCGGCCACAGCCATGCAGGGATCACGGTCCGCGGCAACAGGACCCTGACGATCGAGGACACGTCCGCAGCCGGCACCGGGAAGCTCGACGTCAGCGGAGGCACCAACGACAACGTCGGCTCGGCAGGCATCGGCGGAGACGGGGACGACGCCTCGGACAAGACCTACGGTTCCATCACCATCGACTCCGGCACAGTGATCGCACAGGGCGGGTCGTTCAGCGCCGGGATCGGCGGCGGCGACTGGGGTGTCCCCACGAACTCGACCGTGACGATCGCCGGCGGGGTCGTCGACGCGACGGGCGGGGCCGGGGGCGTCGGGATCGGCGGCGGGTTCGATTCGACGGGCGGGACCGTCCACATCACCGGCGGCGACGTCACCGCTCACGGGGGCGGATACGGCGCGGGGATCGGAAGCGGCACCTCGGGCAGCACGTCGACCGAGATCGACGGCGGCACCGTGACCGCCGTCGGTGGGCCCTCCTTCAGCGGCCAAAACTTCGGCGGCACCGGCATCGGCGGGAGTGCTGCCAGCAACAGCACCGACGTCACCATCGGCGGCGGCACGGTGAGCACAACCGGCGGCCCTCAGTCGGCCGGGATCGGCACGGCCTATGAAGGCTACGGTGGGAACGTCACCATCGACGCCGGCGCCCAGGTCACCGCGATCGGCGGTGCCACCCCGAGCGGCGACGACACCGAGCCCGCGATCGGCGTCGGCGAGGAGGCGAACGGCCCCGAGACGATCACCAACAACGGCACCCTGACCCTGCCCACCCACGCGAACCTGGTCCTGCCCAGCGGCCAGACGATCACCAACGGCGGCACCATCACCGGGACAGGTGCCATCAACGGCACCGGCACGCTGGCCAACTCCGGCACGGTCAAGCACACCGTGACGGTGGCCGACTCGAGCACCGTGACCGGCGACAACTACACCGTGTCGTACGACCTCGGCGCGCTGCCCGGAAACACCCCCGCCACCCGGCAGGTCTACGCGAAGACGCTCGCCGACGCCGGCCTGGCCCTGCCCGCGAAGCCCGACGACCACTTCGCGGGCTGGTTCGCCGCAGGGTCGAAGTCGAAGGTCACCACGTCCACCGACCTCAGCACCCTCGCCGGTGGCGCGGGTCCGGCGGACATCGCGCTGCATGCCTACGACACCCAGAAGATCACCTTCACGAGCACCGCACCCGATGTGGCCGACGCCGGCGACACCTACACCCCCGTCGCCACCAGTTCGTCAGGTCTGACCGTGAAGTTCGCCGCGAGCGGGCGCTGCACGATCACCGACGGCACCGTGCACTTCAACAAGGCCGGCAGTTGCACGATCAAGGCCAACCAGGCCGGCAACACGACGTACCGGCCCGCGAAGACGGTCACCCAGACGGTCACCATCCACTCCGTCGCCCCGACGCTCACCGCCGACGTCGAGGGCACGACGCCCAACAGCACCACCAACGGCTGGTACCGCTCGGCCTCGGTCACCGTGGCGTTCACCTGCACGGCCGGCTCGGCGCCGGTGTCTTCCTGCCCGAAGCCGCTGACCTACACCGGCGACGGCACCCACAGCGTCAACCGGACCATCCGTGCCACCGACGGCGGGACGGACTCGGTCTCCGTGACGATCCGCATCGACCACACCAAGCCGAAGCTGACCGTCACCGGCGTCACCAACCACACCACCTACGACGCGCAACCCGCGATCACGTGCACCGCGACCGACGCCACCTCAGGCATCTGGACCACCGGCGGCAAGCGCTGCACCATCACGCGCACCAAGGGCACGGTGATGCCGAAGATGGTCGTCTGGCACTACAGCGTCACGGCGCGGGACAAGGCCGGGAACGTCATCACCAGGACGGGCACCTACAACGTCCGAAGCTGACCCCGGAGCCCGCGGACCGAGCATCAACTCCGCCGGGCCGGGCGCACCTTCTTGGCGTGCGGGGGCCGCGTCGCGGCCAGGTCCTTGAGGAACGCCGAGGCCCAGTGGGCGACGTCGTTCTCGGCGATGGTCTTGCGCATGGCGCGCATCCGGCGGGCGAGATCCTTGGGGTCTGCGTGATACGCCGCAAGCATCTGCGCCTTCATCCCGTTGATGTCGTAGGGGTTGATGAGGAAGGCCTGCTTGAGCTCCCCCGCGGCTCCGGCGAACTCCGAGAGCACCAGGGCGCCGTCCTCCTCGTAGCGGCAGGCGACGTACTCCTTGGCGACCAGGTTCATCCCGTCGCGGAAGGGCGTGACCACCATGATGTCGGCGGCCCGATAGAGCGCAGCCATCTCCTGGCGCGGATAGGAGGAGTGCAGGTAGGAGATCACCGGCCGGCCGATCCGGCCGAGGTCGCCGTTGATCCGTCCGACGAGCCGGTCGATGTCGTCGCGGAGGATGCGGTACTGGTCGACGCGCTCGCGCGAGGGCGTCGCCACTTGCACGAACACCGCGTCGTCGACCGTGAGGTCGCCGTCGGTGATCAGCTCGCTGAAAGCGCGCAGCCGCGCATAGATCCCCTTGGTGTAGTCGAGCCGGTCGACGCCGAGGAAGATCCTCTTCGGATTGCCCAGGTCGTCGCGGATCTGCGCGGCGCGTGCATCGACCTCGGGGGTGCTGGCGAGCTTCTCGAACCCCGCGGCGTCGATGGAGATGGGGTACGCCTTCGCGGTGACCACCCGGCCATCGGGCAGGTACACCGTGTCGCGGTGGGTCTTGTGGCCGACCCGCTGGCGGACGAGCCGGATGAAGTTCTGTGCGGCTCCGGGCATCTGGAAGCCGACGAGGTCGGCTCCGAGGAGCCCCTCGAGGATCTGGCGACGCCACGGCAGTTGCGAGAAGAGCTCTGCCGGCGGGAACGGGATGTGCAGGAAGAAGCCGATGCGCAGGTCGGGGCGCATCTCGCGCAGGATGGCCGGCACGAGCTGGAGCTGGTAGTCCTGCACCCACACCATGGCGCCCTCGGCCGCGGCGTCGGCACAGGCGGCGGCGAAGCGCTGGTTGACGTCGATGTAGGAGTCCCACCACTCACGGTGGAACTCCGGTTTGGCGACGACGTCGTGGTAGAGCGGCCACAGGGTCGCATTGGAGAAGCCTTCGTAGAACTCCTCGTACTCCCGGTCGCTGATCGTGATCGGCACCAATGAGATGCCCTCATGGGTGAAGGGCTCGATGTCCTCGCCGGTGTCTCCGGACCAACCGATCCAGGTGCCCTGCCGCGACTGCATCACCGGCTCGAGCGCGGACACCAGACCACCCGGCGACGTACGCCAATGGGTGGTGCCATCCGCGAGAACGACGCGGTCGACCGGCAACCGGTTCGCGGCCACCACGAAGTCGGAGAGTGTGCGCCTGCGGCTGCTCCTGCTCACAGCGCCTCCTTCGTCGGCGCGGCTCGCCGCCTCACTGAGTTGAATGGCTCGCTCGCAAGCTCGCTCACTGGTCCACCCTATAGAGGGCGGCCGTATTGCAGACCGATCTGGGCGCGGATCCCGTCGAGCTGCCGCATGATCGAGACGGTCTGCTCGTGCGGGACCAGCCCGCTCTCCAGCAGCCCGGCGTCGAGACAGCGCGCGACCTCGAGGGCCTCGTTGCCGTAGCCCCTGCCGATCACCGGCTCGAGCGGGACGAGTTCCTCGACCGGCACCGTGCCCGCCGCGTCCTTGTCGCGTCCGTCGAAGGGCGACCAGGTGACCTGCTGCGGATGGTGGAAATTCGCACCGAGGTCGAGCAGCCCGGTGTCGGTGGCGATCGTGGCTGTACGCGGCGAATTCGCCGTCATCGACGCCGCCGACATCGAGAGTGCCCCGCCGCCGTGCCGGGCGCTGACGGCCACGTCGAAGTCCACACCACCGACGACGTCGGCCACGGCGCGCTGTTCCTCGGGCGGGCCGAGGACGAGGTGGGCGAGCGTGATCGGGTAGATGCCCATGTCGAGCAGTGCGCCGGCCCCCAACGCAGGGTCCAGCATCCGGCTGTCGGGCGCGGCCTCGACGACGAAGCCAAGGTCCGCGACGACCTGGCGGGGTGTGCCGAACCGACCCTCGGCGAGTCCGGCCAGCAGCACCCTGATCAGTGGGTGGCAGGCGGTCCACATCGCCTCCATGAGGAACAGGCCGCGCTCGCGGGCGTATGCGCACAGCGCCGCAGCCGTGTCGGCATCGAGCGCCAGCGGCTTCTCGCAGAGCACCGGCTTGCCCGCGTCGAGCGCGAGCCTGGAGTGCTCGTCGTGCAGGGAGTGCGGCGAAGCGACATAGACGACGTCGACGTCGGGGTCGGCGACGAGTTCGGCGTACGAGCCGTACGCGCGCCCGCCGTACTGCTGCGTGAACGCGGTGGCGTTGACCAGGCTCCGCGAACCGGCCGCGGCGATCTCCATGTCCGGCAGCAGTGCGAGGTCGTCGGCAAAGGCGCGCGCGATCTTGCCCGGTGCGAGGACTCCCCAGCGCAGTGTCACAGGCGAAAACGTACGCCGGGGCCTGCTTCGGGGTGGCGAATGACATCGATGTGGTTCGTCGCCTAGGATGGGGCCGTATTCCCCAAGATCTGCAGGAGTCGCACGATGGTCGCCACGCCCGCATCACACGAGCGTCACGAGTTCGCTGACGCCGAGGAGCTCTCCGAGCGCGACCAGGACATCCTCGACTTCGAGCGCCAGTGGTGGAAGTACGCCGGCGCGAAGGAGCAGGCGATCCGTGAGAAGTTCGACATGTCGACGACGCGCTACTACCAGGTGCTCAACGCACTGATCGACCGCTCGGAGGCGTTGGTGCACGACCCGCTGCTCGTGCGTCGCCTGCGTCGTCTGCGCGCTGCTCGTCAGCGGCAGCGCTCGGCGCGCCGCCTGGGCTTCGAGGTCTGAGCGATGGCGGGCCCGGGCCCTCGGCACGCGGACCATCGAGGCCTGGTCCTCCCGACCGGCGCGCTCGCCGTGAGCATCGTCGCGGTCGCGCTGGCGGCGGTCGGCTACGTGCTGACCTCCCACCCCGGCCGCGTGCACGACTCCGGTGACACCCCCACCGCCACCCACGCGCTGGTCACGCCGTCCCCGACACCGAGTCCCACCGTCACGCCGACCAAACACGCCCGACCGACCCTGCGACGCACGGCCTATGCCGTCGTGGTCTTCAACAACTCCAATGTCGCCGGTCTCGCGGGGCGCACCGCCAAGCGGGCCGAGGCGGTCGGATGGAACGTCGTGGGCGAGGACAACTGGTACGGCACGATCAGTGCGCCCACGGTCTATTACCCCGACGGGATGCACCGAGCGGCCAAGACGCTCGGCAAAGACCTCGGGATCAGCCGCGTCATGCCCGCGATCTCGCCGATGAGCAACCAGCGGTTGACGGTGATCCTGACGGCTGATTATTCCGGCTGACCTCGCTGGCCGCGAGGAGTGAGGCGGAGGTACGCCGAGGTACGAGGTGTGCCGGAGCCGAGCCCCGCAGCGAACAGCGCATCAAATACCGATCTACCCGCCGGAGGCGAGCCCCGCAGCGTCAGCCGGCTGATTGGGCCGGCTGACGCCCTCGATGAGAGGGTGGAGCCATGGAGGGCTTCACCGACGCAGCGGCGCGCCGGTACGACGAGATCGCGCGCGCCGGGGCGACGCTCGCGGTCGCGCTCGACTTCGACGGCACCCTCGCCCCGATCGTCGAAGACCCGCGGACCGCGCGCATCGCCCCTGAGGCGCCCGGTGTCCTCGCGGAGCTCTCGACGCACATCCGAGCGCTCGCCGTGATCACCGGGCGACCGGCGCGGCAGGTGCTCGACCTCGGCGGGCTCGACGGGCTCGGTGCCGAGATGGAGCAGCGCGAGTCGGCGCTCTTCGTCTTCGGGCAGTACGGCAACGAGCGTTGGAGCTCTGACTCGCCGCACGTGATCAGTCCGCCGCCGCCGCCGGGGCTCGCGGGTTTCCTCGCCGAACTCCCCCGGCTCCTGCGCGAGAGCGGGACGCAGCCGTGGGTGGAGGAGAAGGGCATCGCGGTCGCCCTGCACACCCGGGCGCTCGACGATCCGCAGGCGGCGTACGACACGCTTCTGCCGGTCATCGCGGCGGCCGCACACGAGCACGGTCTGCGCGTCGAGCCGGGTCGCTACGTGATCGAGGTCCGTGGACCGGGCATGGACAAGGGCCAGGCGTTGCGCCGCTTCGTCGACGAGGTCGGCGCCGGCGCGGTCCTCTACGTCGGCGACGATCTCGGTGATCTGGATGCGTTCGCGACGGTCGAGGAGTTGCGCGAGGAGGGCGTTCCCGGGCTGATCGTGTGCGCCCGGGCCACGGAATCGGCGATCGCCGAGCAGGCCGACATCGTGGTCACCGGCCCCGCGGGCGTCCTGGCTCTGCTGCGGCAGTTGACCGCCGATCTCGTCCGCGCGCACGCCTGACGGACCATCGCGTTCTCGCATGCCGGAATCGATGTGCAAATACTGAGACGAATCCGTACGCTGGGAATCGCTCATCGAGAGGGGCAGAGGGACACGGCCCGTTGAAGCCCCGGCAACCGCCACGAACCTGCGTTCGTGGGCCTGGTGCCAATTCCGTCTCGTGCCGAGAGCCGGTGCGGGGAAGATGAGAAGGAGGCCTCCTTGAGCAACGTGACTGAGACGTCAACGGGATCGGTTCTGCGCGAGGGCGCCTTCGGCAACGCCGTCTCGCTGAGCTGCCGCGAGTGCGGTGCCACCCAGGAGCTCGGACCGCACTACGCGTGTATGGAGTGCTTCGGTCCGCTCGAGGTCGCGTACGAGTTCGGTGCGGTGACCCGCGAGCAGATCGAGGCCGGCCCCCGCAACATCTGGCGCTACAAGGCTCTGCTGCCGGTGCCCTCCGACATCGAGGACTCCCCCAACACCGAGCCCGGCTTCACCCGGCTGCTCAAGGCCGACCACCTCGCGCAGGCCGTCGGCGTCGAGAAGCTCTGGGTCAAGGACGACTCCACCAACCCGACCAACTCCTTCAAGGACCGCGTCGTCGCCTGCGCCCTCTCGGCCGCCCGCGAACTGCACGCGAAGGTCTTCGCCTGCCCCTCCACCGGCAACCTCGCCAACGCCGTCGCCGCCGCCGGCGCCCGCGCCGGCATCAAGACGGTCGTGTTCATCCCGTCCAACCTGGAGAAGCCCAAGCAGGTCAACTCCGCGGTCTACACCGACGCCCTGGTCGCGGTGAACGGAAACTACGACGACGTCAACAAGCTGGCCTCGGAGATCGCCGGCGAGGAGGAGGGCTGGGCGTTCGTCAACGTCAACATCCGGCCCTACTACGCCGAGGGCTCCAAGACGCTCGGGTACGAGATCGCCGA
>DASVMH010000188.1:0-25497 GCA_036384455.1 Marmoricola sp.
TACCGCGGGCTCGATCTTCCGAGCCTGGCCCTCGTGTCGGACTCCACGTCGATGACGACGGCCGAGGGGCTTGCGGCGCTCGCGGACGTGACGTACGGCCGCCGCGATCTGGAGCACGTCTGCGTCGGCTACATCCGCAACGTGGTCCCACGTGCCGACCCGTCCTACTCGCACCCGACACCGTGGGCACACGTCCCGGTCTTCGTGTCGGCGATGCCAGCCGCGCCGACGTGCGACGGCACGTGGGTGACCTTGGAGTCAGCGCGCTCCGACCTTTCAGTGCGCCACTGGTGGCCCATCGTGGAGCACTACCTCGGCTCGTCCGGATCGCCTCACTCCGACGCTCTATAGGTCCCGAACGGCGTACGACGTTGAACGATGCGCAGCGCACGTATTTGTGTCGGACGTGCGTCGTAGCGTCGGAGGCACAACACGGCATCCCCGGTTGTTTGCCACTCGGGCAGCGGGCGAAGGGAGATGGTGATGTCGCAGATCCTGGATTGTGCGGGCGCGCATCCGGTGCTGGCTGCGTTGGGTCAGATCTCTGCTGCTCTCGATGAGGTCGCGGCGGCCAATCCGGTGTTCATGGACACGCCTGCGAAGACGACTGCGCTGAAGCGGGTTGCGGCGTTGGAGGCGCGGATGACCGAGTTGCGGTTGCGGATCACCGCAGCGGCCGATGATGTGGCTGCGCAGACCGCTGCGCGTGACATCGCCTCGTGGGCGACGTTCCATCTCCATGCCCGTGTCGAGGATGCGCGTGCGGATCAGGCGTTGGCGCTGGCGCTGGATCGACGTTACGGCGTGTTGGCGGCGGCGATGCGTGATGGGCTGGTCAACCATGCCCAGGCGTCGGTGATCGCCCGTGCGTTGGATGCGCTGCCGCACGATCTGGCGCCGGAGTTGGTGGCGAAGGCCGAGACGACCCTGATCGACCACTGTGGTCAGTACGGTCCCAAGACCCTGGCCCGGCTCGGGCGCCGGATCCTCGAGGTGGTCGCGCCGGATCTCGTCGATGCCCTCGAGGCGCGCCGGCTCGCCGAGCTCGAAGCCGAGGCGCATCGGCGCACCAAACTGTCCCTGCGGGCACTCGGGGACGGCACCACCCGGATCAGTGGTCTGATCCCGGATGCGGCCGCGGCCCGGCTGGGCAGCTATTTGACCGCGTTCACCAACCCACGGGTCTCGACAGGAGCGACAGGCTCGACCACCGGAATCGCCTCGAGCCTGGGTTCTTCGCCGCGGCTGCCCTATCCCCGCAAGCTCGGCGAGGCGTTCTGCAGCCTCCTGGAGGCTGTGGACCCGCAACGCCTCCCGATCCACGGCGGCGATGCCACCACACTGATGGTCACCATCTCGCTGGCCGATCTGCGTGCCGAGCTCGGTGCCGCCGACCTGCTGCCGGCCACCGATCTACCCGGTGACGCCGAGACCCAGATCACCGCAGCCCAAGCCCGCCGACTGGCCTGCATGGCCACCATCGTGCCCGCGGTCCTCGGTGCCGGCTCCGAGGTCCTCGACCTCGGCCGGGCCCAACGCCTGTTCACCCGCGCCCAACGCAAAGCACTCACCATCCGCGACCACCACTGTCGCGCCCAGGGCTGCGACATCCCCGCCGCCTGGACCGAGGCTCACCACCTCGACCCCTGGTCACACGGCGGCGCGACGGATCTGAAGAACGCCGTCCTGCTCTGCTCCCATCACCACCACCGCGCCCACGACCCGGGATACGACACCCAACGCCTCCCCAACGGCGACATCAGATTCCACAGACGCACATGAGGACGCCAAAGGTCGGTCGCAGCTACGGCTACCGGCTGCACGCCCAGGCGTGGAAGGAATCCGCGGAGTGCGGGATCAACTTGTCGGAGTCGGGGTTGTCCGAGTTGACGTAGACCTTCGAGGGGTCGAGCTTCTTGATCTGGCGGCCGCGGAAGGTCATGTCGTTGAGGGCGTCACTGCCGTTCTTGGTGCTGCTCGCTGAGGCGATGTAGTACGGCGCGGGTTGGAGGGTCTGGGTGGGGCCGTCCCAGCCGTCGGCCGGCGCGGTGATGTCGAGACGTGAGGTGCCGGTGACCTTCGACGAGCGCTTCCACTCGCCGATCTGGCCCGATCGGTTCTGCTTGCCGACCGGCAGGAAACCGAGGGTGACGTCGTCGATCTCGCCGCCACAGGTCGCAAGGACCAGGACGGCCTGCCCCTTGGAGTTCGCGGTGACGCCCATCTGCCCGACGAGGTTCGGGTCCGAGGTGCATCCCGATAGCGCCAGCAGGCCGCCGACTGCGGCCGCCGCGGTGGCCAGGGCGAAGGTCGGGCGTACGAACATCGTGGGCTCCTCAGAACATGATCAAGGGGGTGGGACCCTGATGGGCCCTCACCCCCTTGACGCCGCGATCAGCCTCAGAGGTTGCCGTACTGACTTGGCAACCTCCTGCGGGGCTCGGCTCCGGCGGCGACTCGTACCTCGCCGCCACCTCCGCCTCACTCCTCAGAGGTTGCCCAATTGATCCTTCGCAACGTCCGCGCCCTTGTCGATCTGGTCGCTGAACTTGCCGCCGGTCTTGTCGTCGGCCACGTCCGCGGCCTTGTCGACGGCGTCGTCAACCTTGTCCTGGTTCTTGCCGATCAGGTCGGCGGCCTTCTCCTTGGCGTCGTCAAGAAATCCCATGCGTTCCTCCTCGAGATGGTCCGGTGTCGACCGGATCGGATGATGGGGTGACCATTCCCCACGGATCGGGATCCGACACACCCGGTCTCGAACCTACCCCCGACGGCGGCTCAGCACGAGACCGAGACGTAGAAGTACTGGTCGACCGGGGTCCCGTCCGACTTCCAGAGCCACACGAACATGGTGTCGGGGTTGTTGGAGTCGAACCACGTCGAGGCCGATGCGTAATACGGGCTGACGTACGGCGTCACCGTCGCCGAGCAGTAGCGGATGTCGCGGTCGAACCGCACCTTGTACTGGCCGGTCCCGACGTGGGTGCCGTCGATGATCCGTGAGGATCCTGCATACGGCACCCCGTTCGGGTCGATGAAGCCGGCGATCGGTTTCACGTAATAGCCGGTCACCTTGACGATGAGGTTCGGCGCGCCGCCGCTGGCCTTGACCGCGATCGACCCCGGGGAGCCGGCCGAGAGTTGCACGGTGTTGGAGGCGACGGAGTAGCTCTCGCCCGCCTGGTAGGCGACCACGACGTTGCTCGGCGTCTTCCCGCCGAAGCCCGCCGCGAGTGTGCCGCGACCGGTGGGTGCCTTCACCACGAAGCTCAACTGTGCCGCCGTGGCCCCCGCGGGGACGCCGCACCCGGTCGCCTTGCCGCCCTGGGCGGCGAATCCCGTGCTGCCCGTGACGACGTAGGTCTTCACGGCGGTGTTCAGGCGACCGCCCGCTGTCTCCGAGTTCACGACGGCGCACGGGGCGACGGGGACGTACCGCGACTCGCTGCCGGCGGGCTGGTAGACCGGAGGCGCCGCGGCTGCAGCCGCCAGGGCGGTCCGGTCGGAGGATGTCGCGGGTCCCTTCGGGTTTCCCGAGCCGGCCCATGCCGCGGAGCCCGCAGCAGTCACCGCGACCAACGCGGCGGTGGCGATCGCGGCCCTCTTCGATCGACGGTTCATGGCAGCACCTTTCGCATCCCCGTGATGTCCACGCGAAACCGCACATTTCGCGCCCCCGTGCACCAGCGTCGCGTCTGGTGGCGCGGTTGTCGATACATACGAGTGACCCGTGCGACGCGTGGTGACCGAGGAGATTTGCGAGACTTGTTCGGTGGAGCAGATGCCGATCATCGCGGTCGTCGGGGCGACCGCCGCGGGCAAGAGCGACCTGGCGCTCGACCTCGCCGAACACCTCGGCGGGGAGGTCGTCAACACCGATGCGATGCAGGTCTATCGGGGCATGGACATCGGTACGGCCAAGCTGCCTCTCGCCGAGCGGCGCGGGATCACCCATCACCTGCTGGACCTCCTGGACGTCACGGAGACGGCGAGCGTTGCGGAGTTCCAGCGGATGGCTCGCGATGTCATCGCGGACTGCCGGGCTCGGGGCGTGCTCCCGGTCCTCGTCGGCGGATCCGCGCTCTACACCCGCGCGATCGTCGACGACTTCGACTTCCCCGGCACCGACCCTGCGCTGCGGGCATCGCTCGAGGAGGAATTGACGCGCGTGGGGTCCGAGGCACTGCACGCGCGCCTCGCCGAGCGTGCGCCCGGTGCGGCGGCGAAGATCCTGCCCGGCAACGGTCGGCGGGTCGTACGAGCGCTCGAGGTCGTCGAGTTGACCGGCTCGTTCACCGCCGAGCTTCCCGAGCTTCGGTACCACTACGACGGCGTCGTCCAGATCGGCGTCGGCATCGACCGTCCCGCCCTCGACCGGCGCATCGAGGAGCGTGTCGACCGGATGTGGGCAGGCGGTCTCGTCGATGAGGTCAGAGGCCTGGTGGGCCGCGGCCTGCGCGAGGGGCGTACGGCCGGCAGAGCCCTCGGCTACCGCCAGGTCCTCGACCTCCTGGACGGCGACATCAGTGAGGATGAGGCCCGCCGCAGGACCGTGGCCGGGACCCGCCGTTTCGCCCGCAAGCAAGAGAGTTGGTTCGGCAACGACCACAGGGTCTCGTGGGTGCCGTACGACGACCCGGACCGCCTCGAGCGGGCGCTGAGTTTCGTCAGGGACGATTGACCGCGCGCGTCACGAGGATCGCGAGCGTCCCGAGGGCGATCGCGATCGAGAAGGTGGCGCCGTTTCCGTCCGGCGCGAGGAGCAGCGGCACCGACGTGACCAGGGCGATGTCGAAGCCGCGGAACGCGCTGCCGTAGAGGTTCGTCGGGACCGCTCCGGCCGGGGTGGAGACCAGCGGTCGGGCGTAGTCGGGCGGTCGACCGGTGACCCAGCGCACCGCCGCTGCCAGCGCGGACAGCGCCACGGCCACGGCGACGGTGACGCTCAGCCCCGGGTCCGAGCCGAGTTGCCCGTGCATCGCGGGCGCGGCGACGGCTCCGTAGAGGAGCGCGCAGACGCCGGGAACGACCAGGGTGTACCGGAGGCTCACACTGTCGGGGAAGGGCAGCAGTCGGGTGATGCCGGGGGTCCGGGCGAGCACCCGCAACGACACCAACAGCGGCACGAGTGCGAGGAAGCCGGCGACGACCGCGATCGGGACGACCGCGCGGCCGATGCCGAAACGGGCCGCGGCGTACGGCACGGCTGCCGCCCCGATCAGCACGAGCAGATGGGAGGGTGACCGGCGCAGCCGGGTGAGGTCGCGCCAGCAGAGTGCGGCCGGCCCGTCCGGCCCGCCGCGGACCGGCCGCACCTGTCCGCGTCGGCGCCAGCGCTGGGCCACGACGACGTCGAGGACCAGGGCCAGGTCCAGCGTCGCCAGTGCGCCGGACAGGGCAGGGGTGAGCGCACCTCCGTGCGTCAGGTCCGCGGAGCGGAGTCGCGCGAGGCGTACGAACGCGGCGGTGGAGACGAGGATCGCTGATCCGAGCAGGGCGATGGCCACGATGACGATGACCGGACTCGCGGCACGGTGCTGGTGCGCCGGCTCGAGGGTGCGCGTCGCGACGAGCACAAGCGCTGCCTCGAGGACCATCGATGGGATCCAGAACACCGGGCTCCCGAACCCCTGGCCGAGCGCTGCCGCACCGCCGACGAATGCGCATCCGCCGGCGCCGACGGCAACGGTCCACAGGAGGACGCCGACCGAGTCGCCTGCGAGGGCCGCGCCCGCCGCGGCGACGCCCGCCCCGCACGCGAGGGCGGCGAGCAGTGCGAGCGCGAGTCGGGGTCGGAGCAGAGGCCCGCGGTCGACGGGTGCGGGCAACAGCCAGGACGCCGCGGCGGGGGAGACGAAGACCGGTCCGAAGAGCCGGGCCAGCCCGGTCGTGGCCGCGGCGGCGGCCAGGATGCCGAGCCACGGACCCCAGGTGATCGCCGCTCTGCAACCGTCGGCCGTGCACGTGCGCGCCGACAGGTCGCCGGCCTGGACGAGCACGCTGACCACCATCGAGCCGATGATCAGGGTCGAGAAGATCGCGACGTACGCATCGCCGATCACGTCGACGAGCTTCGCCTGGGCGCGGCCGCGACGCCACTGTCGGATCTGTCGGTTGAGTTCGCGAGCGGTGACGAGGTCAGCCATCGGAGTCATCGGGCCCGTCGCCGAGCCGGACCACCCGGTCGGCCAGGTTGTCGATCAGGATCGGTGAGTGCGAGGCGACCAGCAGGCCGGCGCCGTCGTCTCGGGCCCGCGCGAGACGGGCCGCGAGCCAGGTCAGGCCGTCGGCGTCGAGGCGCTGTTCGGGCTCGTCGAGGATCAGGAGTTTGAAGGGGCGTACGAGCGCGCTGGCGAGCGCGAGCCTGCGCCGCTGGCCCGACGACAACGTGCCCGGCATCTGCCCCGACTGGTCGATCAGGCCGATGTCGTTGAGGACGTCATCGACGACCGTCTCCGCATCGGGCACGCTGTGCGCCCGGGCGAACAGGTCGAGGTGTTCGACCACGCTGAGGTCGGGGAAGAAATCGAGGTCGTCGGTGACGGCGGCCACGGCGGTGCGGATGGACACCTCGCGCTCGTCCATCGGGGCGCCGATGATGTGGACGGTGCCCTCGTCGACGGGTTCGGCGCCGATCACGCAACGAAGCAGTGTGGACTTGCCCGCACCGTTCGCGCCGGTGAGCAGCACCGCTTCGCCGTCCTCGACCCGCAGATCGATGTGATCGAGCACCGTGCGATCGCCGTACCGCTTGGTCAGGCCGGCGACCTCCAGCAGTGCACTCACGCCCATGAGGTTCCCACATAGACTTGGCGCCGTGGACTACGCATTCGTCAAAGGGCACGGCACCCGCAACGACTTCGTGCTGATCCCCGACGCCGACGGCCGGATCGCGCTCACCGACGATCAGGTGCGCCGGCTCTGCGACCGACGCGGAGGGATCGGCGGCGACGGGGTGATCCGGATCGTGCGCACCGACGCGTACGACGAGCCGGCCTGTGTGGCCGCCCGCGGCGAGGCGACCTGGTTCATGGACTACCGCAACGCCGACGGCTCGCTCAGCGAGATGTGCGGCAACGGCATCCGGGTGATGGGCCTGTATCTCGCCACCCACGCGGACGTCGATCCGCGCAACGAGCTCAAGATCGGCACCCGCGACGGCATCAAGGCACTCACCTTCGATGCCGACCGGATCACCGTCGACATGGGCGCTCCCAAGATGCTCGGTGAGTCCAAGGTGTCGGTGGGGGAGCGCAGTTGGCCGGCGGCGCACGTCAGCATGGGCAACCCGCACGCGGTCGCCTTCGTCGACGACCTCGCCGACGCGGGCTCGCTGACCGACGAGCCGGCGTACGACAAGCTTGTCTACCCCGACGGGGTCAACATCGAGTTCGTCCACCGCACCGGCGAGCACGCCGTCGAGATGCGGGTGCACGAGCGCGGCTCCGGCGAGACCCAGTCGTGCGGCACCGGTGCCTGCGCGGTCATGGTGGCCGCGGCGCTGGCCGACGACGCACCCCGCGGCACCTCATACACGATCGACCTTCCGGGCGGACGTCTCGAGATCGTCTGGACCGAGGACGACCGGGTCCTGATGACCGGCCCCGCCGAGCTTGTTGCCGAGGGCGTCACCAGCCTCTGAACGCCCGGCCCTAGACTCCCGGCCATGGACATCAACGGAGTCAGTGCAATCGTCACCGGCGGTGCGTCCGGCATCGGCGCAGCCGCCGCCCGCCAGCTCGCCGCCAAGGGCGCCAAGGTCGTCGTCGCGGACCTCAACGCCGAGAAGGGCGAGGCGCTCGCCCAGGAGATCGGCGGCGCGTTCGTCAGCGTCGACGTCACCTCGACCGAGCAGCTTCAGGCGGCGGTCGAGAAGGCTCTTGAGCTCGGCCCGCTGTGGGCGCTCGTCAACTCGGCCGGCATCGGCTGGGCGCAGCGCACCATCGGCAAGGACGGCGAATTCGGCTCCGCGCACGACATCGACGCCTTCAAGAAGGTCATCGCGATCAACCTCATCGGCAGCTTCGACGCGTTGCGTCTGGCCGCGACGGCGATGAGCCGCAACACCCCCGACGCCGACGGTCAGCGGGGTGCGGTGGTCAACATGGCCTCGGTCGCCGCGTTCGACGGTCAGATCGGCCAGGCGTCCTACTCCGCGTCCAAGGGCGGTGTCGTCGGGATGACCCTCCCGATCGCACGCGACCTGTCGGCCGCGGGCATCCGCGTCAACACCGTCGCCCCCGGCCTGATCGACACCCCGATCTACGGCGAGGGCGAGGCGTCGGAGCAGTTCAAGGCGCACCTCGGCCAGAGCGTGCTGTTCCCCAAGCGCCTCGGAGTTGCCGACGAACTGGCCAGCATGGTCGTCGAGCTGGTCACCAACTCGTACATGAACGCCGAGACCGTCCGCGTCGACGGCGGCATCCGGATGCCACCGAAGTAGCCGCAAACCGGTTGCCGGGCCGCATAGGCTGGCAGCCGTATGACGAACGCACCTGACTTCGATCTCGACGCCGAACTCGCCGCCACCCAGGGCTGGGAGGACGGCGATCTCATCGACGCCTCCGGCGCCGACCCCGAGGAGCCCGACGAGTCGACGGGGGCCCTGGACCTCGCCGAGAGGTACGCCCTGCGGCGCGTCGCGGGGCTCTCCACCGAGCTCGAGGACATCACCGAGGTCGAGTATCGCCAGCTCCGGTTGGAGAAGGTCGTCCTCGTCGGTGTCTGGACCGAGGGTTCGGTGGAGGACGCCGAGAACTCCATGGCCGAGCTCGCCCTGCTCGCCGAGACAGCCGGCTCGGAGGTCCTCGACGCGCTCTACCAGCGCCGCGACAAGCCCGACCCGGCGACCTACATCGGCCGCGGCAAGGTCGAGGGTGTCGCCGAGATCGTGCGCGTCACCGGCGCCGACACGGTCATCTGCGACGGCGAGCTCGCCCCCAGCCAGTTGCGCAACCTCGAGGACAAGATCAACGTCAAGGTCGTCGACCGGACCGCGCTGATCCTGGACATCTTCGCCCAGCACGCGAAGTCCAAGGAGGGCATGACCCAGGTCGAGCTCGCCCAGCTCAACTACATGAAGCAGCGACTGCGCGGCTGGGGCGGCAACCTCTCCCGGCAGGCCGGCGGCCGGGTCGGCGGCGCTGGTGGGACTGGCGCGGGCATCGGCTCACGCGGTCCCGGTGAGACCAAGATCGAGAACGACCGCCGGCGCATCAACACCCGCATCGCGCAGTTGCGGCGCGAGCTCAAGCACATGAAGACGACGCGTGACACCAAGCGGTCACAACGCCGCGCCAACCAGGTCCCCAGCGTGGCGATCGCGGGCTACACCAATGCGGGCAAGTCCAGCCTGCTCAACCGGCTCACCGGCGCGGGCGTCCTCGTCGAGGACGCGCTGTTCGCCACGCTCGATCCGACGACGCGGCGCACGACCACCTCCGACGGCCGGATCTACACGATGAGCGACACCGTCGGCTTCGTCCGGCACCTGCCGCACCAACTCGTCGAGGCCTTCCGCAGCACGCTCGAGGAGGTCGCCGACGCCGACCTGATCCTGCACGTCGTCGACGGCTCGCATCCCGACCCCGAGGGCCAGCTCGCCGCCGTACGCGAGGTGCTCGCCGAGGTCGGTGCCTCGGATGTTCCGGAGCTGGTCGTCATCAACAAGATCGACGCCGCCGACCCGCTCGACGTCCAGGCGATCCGCAACCACGAGCCGCACTCGGTCGCGGTCAGTGCCCGCACAGGCATGGGCATCGACGACGTCCTCACGGCGATCGAGGCCGACCTGCCCCGACCCCAGATCGAGATCACCGCCCTGCTGCCGTACGAGCGCGGCGACCTGGTCAGCAAGGTGCACGAGCAGGGCGAGGTCCTCTCCGTCGAGCACACCCCCGACGGCACCCGCTTGCATGCGCGGGTCACCGAGGCGCTGGCGGGGGAGTTGGACCGCTACACCGGAACCGGTGGGGCCGCCGACCGCTAGGGTCATGGGCCATGAAGAGCCGGTTGGTGCGGATCCTGCTCCTCGTCGTTCTCGGTGGCGGGGTCGTCTACCCCGCCCTCGGCATCGACCTGAACAGTTCGACCTCGACCGAGGTCACCACGATCACCGACTATGCCGCCGACTTCGCGGTCGCCAAGGACGGCGACATGCACGTGGTGGAGACGCTCACGGTGAACTTCCCGGGCGGATACTCCAAACACGGCATCTTCCGCTTCTTCGACACCCGTGACCCCAGTGCGCCGCACGCCTACCGGCTGCCGAAGGACATCTCGGTGACCCAGGACGGTCAGTCGGCGCAGACGGAGATGCAGTGGAAGTCCAACCGCCGCTATCGGGTCATCCGGATCGGCGATCCGGACCACTACGTGTCCGCCGGTGATCACGTCTACCGGATCAGCTACACGGTGGACGGCGTGCTGGAGAAGGGGACAGGGGGCGATCGGACCCGCTTCTTCTGGGACCTGATCCCGTCCGGCTGGGCGCAGCAGATCCAGAAGGCCGAGCTCACCGTCCACCTGCCGGTTCCCGCTCAGCATCTGCGCTGCACCGTCGGTGACCCGTCCGGTCAGTGCCGCGTCACCGGCGCGTCGTCGGACACGGTGCACATCGCGGTCGGCCATCTCCCGCGCAACACCGCGGTCACGTTGAGGGCCGGACTCGACATGGCGACGCCGGCCGCAGGAACGACGATGCCGTGGACCAGTCGCTGGTCGCCCGTCCTCGGCCACAGCGTGCTCGGCCTGCTGGAGGTCGCGATCCTGACGTTGATCGGTTCGGCGATCGCGTTCGTCGGGAGCTGGCGTACGAAGGAACCCGACCCCGGTGCCCCGTTGCAGTACGCCCCGCCCGACGGGATCGGACCCGCCCAGGCGGAGTACATCCGGACCGAGGCCACCAGCCGGGAGATGTACATCGCCTCGATCATGGAGGCGGCCGACAAGGGTGCGCTGACGCTGACCGGGGACAAGCACGGCGACTGGACGATCACCGACACCGGGAAGGGATGGGACGGCGTCGACGCGGTCACGGGCCGGGTGAGTTCGCTGACCGGCGGCGGCTCGTTCACGACCTCACGCAAGGACGTCGGGCAGGGGCAGAAGCTCAAGAGTGCGATGGGCAGCTTCGACGCCGCGGTCAGGAGTTGGGCACTGGACGACGGTTTCCTGGTCGCCAGCGGGTCGAAGGTGCTGCGCTGGCTCGTGGGCATGGGTGTGGCCGGCGCAGCCGCACTGATCGTCTGGAACCCGATCGGGATGAGCGTGAGCGCTCTCGTACCGGGCCTGTTCGCATTCTTCGGGGCTGGGATGATCGCGACCGGCGCCTCGACGAAGCACACCGACAAGGGCCGGGACGCATGGGCGCGGGTGCAGGGCTTCTACCGGATCCTGTCGACGCCCTCGGCGGAGGCCCGCTTCGACTTCGCCAGCCGCAAGGACCTCTACCTCACGTACGTGCCGTGGGCGGTCGCCTTCGGCTGCGCGGACGCGTGGGCCAAGAAGTACGAGACCGAGATGGGCACCGCCGCTCCGATGCCCGCCTATATCGGTGGCTACTACGGGGCGTCGATGGGCAACAGCCTCAGCTCGATGGTGGGCAGCTTCTCTTCGACCGTCGATTCCGCGATCTCCTCCTACGAGGCCACCCAACACTCGTCGTCCGGGGGCGGAGGCGGCGGTGGTGGCGGCGGCGGAGGCTCCTGGTGAACGTGCGACGCGGTGCGTCCACTCGCCAAACAGCCGCTGATAGGTAAGGGTGTTCGCATGGTCGTCGTCATCATCGTGGTCGTCATCGTCGTGCTGTTGTTGGTCTTCGGCATGGCGGGTTTCAACAAGCTCCGCAAGGCCGACATCGGCGCTCAGGAGGCGCTGGGCGGTATCGACGTGCAGCTGACCCGTCGCGCCGACCTGATCCCCAACCTGGTGGAGACGGTCAAGGGGTACGCCGCGCATGAGAAGAGCGTCTTCGAGGAGGTCACCGCCGCGCGTACCGCCGTTGCCGCCGCCGCGAAGGGCGACAACGTGCCGGCCAAGGCCGCCGCGGACGCCGCCCTGCAGCAGGCGCTGGTCCGGGTCAACGCGGTCGCGGAGAACTACCCCGATCTCAAGGCGAGCACGAACTTCCTCGATCTGCAGAAGCAACTCGCCGACACCGAGGACAAGATCTCCTTCGCCCGTCAGTTCTACAACGACGCCACCGCGACCCTCAACAAGACCGTGCAGACGATCCCGTGGATGTTCTTCACCGGCTTCGCCAACGTCCACAAGCGCGACTTCTACGAGGCCCCGGCCGGTCAGGACGTGGCGCCGACCGTCAGCTTCGGCTCCGACACGCCCGCCCCGGCCGTGCCCCCGGCGGCCGAGACGCCGGCTGCTCCGGCCGCTCCTGCCCCGCAGGAGATCCCGCCCGCCGAGCAGCCGCCCGAGTCGCAGTAGCCGGACGCCCGCGGGGCCGAACCCGTCGGTGCGCTCCCGTAGGGTGCTCGCGTGGTCGAAGGAGCAGCGGGGTCGGGGGCGGTCGAGACCCTGCTCGCAGCCGCCGTCGCCGCACTCGGAGGTGAGGAGCGCGCCGGTCAGGTGGCGATGGCCGACGCCGTGTCCCGTGCCTTCGAGGAGGGCCGTCACCTGCTCGTCCAGGCGGGCACCGGCACCGGCAAGTCGCTGGGCTACCTGGTGCCGTCGCTCCTCCACCACGACCGGGTCGTCGTCGCCACCGCGACCCTGGCGTTGCAGCACCAGCTCGTCGAGCGTGACCTGCCGGCACTCGTGGACGCGGTGGGGGCCTCGGTTGCCGACCCCTCGTTCGCCGTGCTCAAGGGTCGTTCCAACTACGCATGCCTGCATCGCGTACGCGAAGGGGTCCCCGATGACCAGGGCGTCCTCGTCGAGATGCCCGAAGGTTCGCTGGGCGCCGAGGTGGTGGCCCTGCGCGAGTGGATCGAGGAGGAGGCCGACAGCGGCGGGACCGGCGAGAAGGACCACGCCCCGCGTCACACCGACCGCGTCTGGCGACAGGTCAGCGTCAGCCACCGCGAGTGTCTGGGTGCCGCGAAATGCCCCTACGGCACCGAGTGCTTCGCCGAACGCGCCCGTGAGCGGGCGGCCAAGTCGCACGTCGTCGTGACCAACCACTCCCTGCTCGCGATCGACGCGATCGAGGGCATCCCGATGATCCCGGAGTATGACGCCGTCGTGGTCGACGAGGCCCATGAACTCGTCGCGCGGGTCACCCAGGCGGCCACCGACGAGCTCTACGTCATGGATGTCGACCGCGCCGCCCGCCGGGCTCAGCGTCATGTCGACGGCTCTGAGGCGGACGACCTCGGTGCTGCCGCGGACACGTTGGCCGAGGCGCTGGAGGCGACGCCGGCCGGCCGGATCGACATCCCGACCGAGCAGCTCGCCGACGCGATGGGATCCGTACGCGAGGCGGCCCGTCACCTGGTCTCGGCACTCCCGCGCGAGACCGACGACGCCGCGCTCACCCAGGCCCGCGGCTGGGCCCAGGACATCTTCGCGACCGCGGAGCGGATGTCGGCCGGCAATGCGGCCGACGTGCTCTGGGTCGCCGAGCGCCTGGTCAACGGTCGCGCCCAGGGCAAACACCTGTGCATCGCCCCGCTCAGTGTCGCCGGCCCGATGAAGGACAAACTGCTCGCCGAGAAGACCGCGGTCTTCACCTCCGCGACCCTCAAGATCGGAGGCGACTTCGACACGGTGGCGGCGAGCTTCGGGCTGGAGCGTGACGATCGGGGCCGGACCTGGGAGGGGATCGACGTCGGCTCACCCTTCGACTACGCCCGGCAGGGGATCCTCTATCTCGCCGGCCACCTGCCGACGCCGGGCCGCGACGGCATCGCGGAGGCCACTCTCGACGAGATCGTCGAGCTGATAGACGCCGCCGACGGGCGTACTCTCGGCCTCTTCTCCAGCCGCCGTGCGGCCGAACAGGCCGCCGAGGTGGTCCGTGAGCGGCTGCCGCACCTGACCACCCTCGCCCAGGGCGACGCCCAGCTCCCGGAGCTGGCGAGGCAATTCCTCGACGACCCGCACACGTGCCTGTTCGGCACGCTCAGCCTGTGGCAGGGCCTCGACGTGCCGGGCGAGACCTGTCAGCTCGTGCTCATCGACCGGATCCCGTTCCCGCGCCCCGACGACCCACTGCTCAGTGCGCGGCAGCGTGCCGTGGAGAGGGCGGGCGGCAACGGGTTCATGGCTGTGGCCGCCACCCACGCTGCGTTGCTGTTGGCGCAGGGATCGGGACGGCTGATCCGGACCGCCTCTGATCGAGGGGTCGTCGCGGTCCTCGACCCGCGCCTGGCCAACGCCCGCTACGCCGGCTTCCTGCGCGCAGGTCTGCCGCCGATGTGGCCGACGAGCGATCCCGGGGTCGTCCGATCCGCCCTCAAGAGGCTCGCCGGATAGCAGGCAGGTCCTCAGTACGCGCAGGTGTGGTGACCGTGGAGCACGGCGTTCGCATCGAGGCGCAGCAGCATCGGCACGAGCGGCTCGCCGGGGTCGACGTACGGCTCGGCGCCGGCCTCACTGACCACCCAGAGGCTGCGTCCGACGAACTGCACGTCCTCGCCGCCGGGCACCAGATCCACACGACGGCCGGCATGTCTGCGCAGCGTCCCGCACGACGTCCGCGAGGTGCTGAACCAGAGCGCGCCGTGCGCCGCCGTGATGCCCTGCAGCCGCGGTGGAACCGTCGTCCGGGCGACCTGATGGGCGGTGGTCGGGCCGCCGGGACGGGCGAGCAGGTCGGTGACGCCGGGGCGGAGCACGTCTGCGAGCGCGAACCAGGTCACGGCGCCGCGTCCGTGTTTGCGGTAGCGCGCGACTCCGAGCCGGTCGCCGCGCAGCACGAGCGCCGAACCCTTGGCCCATCGGCCGAGACGCCAGACGCGGAGCACCGGATCCGCATGGCCGAGACGTGCGGGCGAGAGCAGCCAGAGGCGCTTGGTCTCCAACACCCACAGGCCGTGTCCATCGATCTCGGCACCCCCGCCATGGCGGCAGAAGGTCGGCGCCGGCCCGTAGACCGGTGCCTGGAAGCGGCCCACGAAGGCCGTCTCGCGATGATGTCGCAGGTCGATCACCGCGATCTGACAGGGCCGTCGGGCCAAGGCGTGCGCCCAGCGGTATCCGACGACGTACGCGGTCTCGCCGCGCACCGCCAGCGCCTGTGGGACGAATCGGTGGGCGGCCTGCCGGATCCAGTACGCCTCGCACACGGCCGGCCGGGTCGGGTAAGGCGCCAGGGCGCGGGCTCCGTACGGTGGCGCAACCCCGTGGACGGAGGCGAACGGGACCGGACCACAGCCGGGGCGTCGGTAGCTCTGGTCGGCAGGACCGGCGCCCGACGCTGCACAACCGGCGAGGAGCAGCAGCGCGACCGCGACCCCGAGAAGTGCCGTCCCCCGTCTCACCCGATCGAGGGTATCGACCGGGTGATCGTCACGCCTGCTCGGCGAGGTGGCGCCGATGCGCCTCGCGCACGGCGCGCAGTCGTGGCCACAATCCGATCGGTTCGGGGGGCAGGTGTCGCACGAGCAGGAAACCGAGCGCGACGACCGCCCATCCGGTGATGCAGTCGATCACCCAGTGGTTGGCGGTGCCGACGATCACGAAAGCGGTGGTGAAGGCGTAGAGCCATCCGATCCAACGCAGCGCGCGGATGGTGGCGTACTGCCACATCACGATGGCGACCCAGAGCGCCCAGCCGGCGTGCAGGGACGGGAACGCGGCGAGTTGATTGGTCAGGCCACCGAGACCCTTGGGCGCGGAGGCGTCGCCACCCCACCAGCCATCGCCGGCCGTCAACTGGAGGACGTCGACATAGCCACCGAACAGGCGTGGGGGAGCCGTCGGGATCAGCAGGTACGCGGTCAGGCCGAGCAGGGTCGCTACGACGAGGGCCCGCCGCGCCGGGAGGTATTTCGCGGGACCGAGGCGGTAGAGCCAGACGAGGACGCCGGCGGTGACGATGTAGTGCGTGGTCGCGTACCAGTAGGACCCGAAGACCGCGAGCGCGTGGTCGAGGGCGAACCACTGGTTGACGGTGGCCTCCCACGCGATGCCGAGCACCTTCTCGACGTCAAGGAGCTTGGCGGCGCGGTGATGAGCCGGGGCGAACGCGTTGCTCGCGATCGTGCGCGAGGCGCTGTAGAGCACGTAAAGAGCGGAGAGCAGCGTCAACTCCGTGAGTCCGCGGCTGAATCGGAAACGCGGCTGATGGACGGTCTCAGTGACCGCCACCACGCGTGCGTCTTCTGATGCCACAGGTAAACCATAGACAATCACGGCGACAAAGCGCACTGACAAATGTCATCGATGAGACTCCGCGGTCCCGGCGTACGCCACCGCGATCGCGGCCCCGAGCTGGGCGTTGTTGCGGACCAGCGCGATGTTCGCACGCAGGGATTCGCCGTCGGTGAGCTCGACGATCCGGCCCAGGAGATAGGGCGTGACGTCCTTGCCGGTGATGCCGGCGGCGTCGGCCTCGGCGAGCGCCTGACCGATGACGGCGTCGATCCGCTCTGCCGGCACCTCCTCGTCTGCAGGCACGGGATTCGCCACGCTGAGGGCGGCCCCGAGCCGGAGCGCCTTCGAGGCGCGCATCATCGCGGCGATCTCCGCGGCGGAGTCCGAGCGCAACGGCACCGGGAAGCCGCTCGAACGCGTGAAGAAGGCGGGGAAGTCGTCGGTCCGGTAGCCGACGACCGGCACCCCGAGGGTCTCGAGCCGCTCGAGGGTGGCGCCGATGTCGAGGATGCTCTTGACCCCTGCGCTGACCACGGTGACGGGCGTACGGGAGAGCTCGACCAGGTCGGCGCTCTCGTCGAAGCTCGTCGCCGCGCCGCGGTGGACACCGCCGAGCCCTCCGGTGACGAAGACGTGGATCCCGGCGAGGTGTGCCAGCCGCATCGTGGTGGCGACGGTCGTGGCGCCGTGGGCACCCTGCGCGACCACGTGGGCGAGGTCGCGGATGCTGACCTTACGGATGCCGGGGTCGGAGCCGAGCAGTTCCAGCTGGTCGTCGTCCAGGCCGATGCACGGCACCCCGTCGAGGATGGCGATCGTCGCCGGCACCGCACCCTCGTCGCGGACGAGTTGCTCCACCTCGCGGGCGGTGGCGACGTTGTCGGGATAGGGCATCCCGTGGCTGATGATCGTGCTCTCGAGCGCGACGACGGGGCGCTGCTCGGCCAGGGCGTCGGCCACCTCGGCGGCGGCGGTGATGGGTGGTGTGATCTGGCTGGTGCTCATGCGTGTCCTCTCTCCCAGGCCGGCGTGACCGTACGTGTGAGCAGGTCGGCGTCGAGGTCGGGGCGTACGGGCTGCGGGGACGCGATCGTCAGGGCGGCGGCCGCGGCGCCGTACTCTGCAGCCTCCGCGGGGTCGGCGCCCTGGCCGAGCGCATGGAGATAGCCGGCGAGCATCGCGTCGCCGGCCCCGGTCACGTCGACGACCTCACCACGGTAGGCGGGGACGTGGCGCACCCGTCCGTCGGGACCGTAGAGCCGTGAGCCCGACGGACCTTCGCGCAGCCACAACCATTCGACACCGCGGTCGTGGGCTCGTCCGACGGCGGTGAGCAGCCCGTCGGTGCCGGCGAATGCGGTCAGCTCATCGCGGTTGGGCGTGAACGTGTGCACCTGGAGGGTCTCCAGCACGCCGAGCCGGCGGGCCTTGGCCACCCCGACCGGATCCAGGACGGCCGGTACGTCCGCCTCGCGCGCCGCGGCGACGACGGCGGCCAGGGTCTCGGGGAGCAGGTTGCCATCGGCGCACACCCAGTCGAAGCCGGCGGCGCTGCCGACGTCCTCGGGGGTCAGCGCCTCGGTGGCGCTCATGTCGGCGACGCCGATGACCAGTTCGCCGGACCCGTCGATGACGGCGAGGTAGCTGCCGGTGCGGTCGATACGTCGCACCCGGCTGGTGTCCACGCCCGCGATCGACTCGAGCAGATAGTCGCCGTCGTCGTCATCGCCCACCGCCCCGACGAGGGTCACGGAGTCCCCGAGTTGGTTCAGATTGGCGGCGACGTTGCGGCCGACCCCACCGGCCGCGCGGGCCAGACGCCCGGGGTTGGAGGTCGCCTGGATCGCGGCACCGTCGATGTGGGCAAGGGTGTCCACGTTCATGCCGCCGACGACGAGGACGTCACTCATAAGGGGATCCTGCCGTACGGACCTCAGCCGGCCTAAATTTGGCTGAGTGTTGCGGTGGCCGCGCCGTACCGCTCCCTGGTGCGCAGTGCCCACGCGGTCGCCGGCCTGGTCAGCACGCCGGCGCCCAGCACCAGTCCGGCAAGGATCAGCCAGCCGAGCCGGCCGTGATCCACGCACAGCCAGGCGATCAGGGCTGGTCCGATGACGTTCGAGAGCGCGAACCCCAGGCCGGCGAAGCCTTGGTACTGCCCCTGTCGTTCCTGGGGTGCCAGCCCCATGGTGAGGCCCCACTGGCCGCCGCTGGTGACCATCTCGCCCACGACATGGACGCAGGCCCCGATCAACAACAACACCACCGACTTGGTGGCATCGACGCCCGAGCTCAGCGCCCAGATGCAGAAGGCCGCCGCCAGCCACGCGCTCCCGCGAGCCGTTGCGACAGCGGCATTGACGACCGTGTCTGCTGCACGGCTCGCTCGGACCTGGAACAGGGTCACGACGACGGTGTTGACCAGCAGGATCACCGCGACCATGTGGGTGGGCGCCGGGGTCTGGGTGCTGATCCACAGCGGGATGCCGACGGCGAGCACCTGGAAGTGGATGGCGACGACGCCGGTGAGGAGCGTGACGACGACGTACGGCGGGTCGCGCAGCACCGCGAACATCGGCTCCCCGGCGCCGCGCGGCGGGGACTTCGGGAGCCGTGGCAGCCGCAGGCTGATCAGGCCGGTCAGCACCGAGAAGCTCGCATCCATCACGAAGACGGCGACGTAGGCCCACCGGTGGTCGATCCACAGCGCCACGCCGCCGAGCAGGGTGCCCAGACCCATCGCGAGGTTGGTGACGGCGCGAAGGTACGCCCGGAAGGCCACGCCCTCGGGCCCCGGCGCGATCCGGGCGATATAGCCGTTGCGGACCGACCCGGCACCGGCCTGGGCGCCGAGCACGAGCGAGATCACCGGGATCAGCAGGGCGATCGAGTGGGTGATGACCAATCCTGCGGTGAACAGTCCCGTGAGCACCTGGAGGACACCGAGGACACCCCGCGGTCCGAGCACGTCGCCGATGTGGCCGAGGGGGACCTGCACGATCATCGCCACCACGGCACCCGCCGAGAGCGCCAGCCCCACCCGGGTGGCCGGCAGTGCCTCGACGTGGGTGAAGTAGAGCACCAGCGTGGTCATGATTGCGCCGGTGCCGGCGCGGTTGACCAGGGCGCCGAGCGCGAGCAGGCGCAGGGCGGGATCGCGCGGGATGATCACACGCGGCGTAGGACGGCGGTGACCTTGCCGAGGATCGTCGCGTGCGTGCCGTCGATCGGGTCGTAGGCGTCGTTGTGCGGCAGCAACCAGACCTGGCCGTCCTTGCGCTGGAACGTCTTCACCGTGGCCTCGCCGTCGAGCATCGCCGCGACGATGTCGCCGTTCTCGGCCGTCTGCTCCTGGCGGACCACGACGTAGTCACCGTTGCAGATGGCGGCGTCGATCATCGAGTCGCCGGAGACCTCGAGGAGGAACAAGGTGCCGTCGCCGACCAGTGAGCGCGGCAGCGGCATCACCTCCTCGACCTGCTCCTCCGCGAGGATCGGGGCGCCGGCGGCGATCCGCCCGAGCAGGGGCACGTAGCTCGCTGCGGGGACCGCGTCGCCGACGTCGGTGGGGTCGTAGCCCGAGCCGGCCGCGGGGTCGTCGGCATGGGCGAGCGCGCGCCGCGCGGCCATGAGTTCGGGGATGAACACCTCGAGCGCACGGGGCCGGTTGGGGTCGCGCTTGATGAACCCCTTGGCCTCCAGTGCCCGCAACTGGTGCGCCACGCTGGAGGAGCTGGCCAGACCGACGGTCTCGCCGATCTCACGGATGCTGGGCGGGTAGCCGCGCTGCTCGATGGAGTCGCGCAGCGTCGCGAGGATGCGCTGTTGGCGCGTGGTGAGGCCGGTCGCGTCCGGTGGAGCGTCGGGAAGCTCCGTGACGTTGCCCGTGGTCGTCCTGCCGCTGTTTCGCGTCGCCATGGGGCGACCGTAGACCCGATCGGCCGTCGCTTCAAACAGGTGTTCGAATGCGGCGTGTCGCGGATTCCGGGTCCCTGGACGGCTCGGGGCCGTTCGGGGTCGGCCCAGGGGCGCGACACGCCGTTCGAACATATGTTCTTGATTCGTTCGAACACCTGATCTAATCTCGTACACACGTTCGAACAACCGGTTCTGTCGGGCCACCCGACTAGACCTTCGTTCCAGCGAGAACCGCCAGCCCGGATCCACCGGGCACTTCCCTTGGAGGTTGGACCCATGAGCACCATCACCATCACCCCGACCATCACCCCGTGGACCGAGCCCCGACCGGCGCGGGTCATCGTTCGCCCGACCCGTGCCCGGCGCACGAACGGCAACCCCGGGCGGCTGCGGCTGACCCGGCGCGGACGCGTCGTCGTGGTGGCCGGCTTCTTGATGGTGCTCGGTGCGCTGATGATCGCGCTCGGCCCGATGGCCACCGGCGCGCTGCACGCCGGCACGCCCGAGCCGGTGCGGATCGTCGTGGTCCACCCGGGCGACACCCTCTACGACATCGCCGGCAGCGTCGCCGCTCCGGGCCACGTCAACGAGATGATCGCGCACATCGAACAGCTCAACGCACTCAACTCCCCGGTGATCCAGCCGGGTCAGAAGATCGCGGTTCCGGCCAGCGACAACTAGCTGACCAGCTGATCTTCACCAGAAGACGTACCCGCCCCGGGCTTCGACCCCCCGGGTGCGCGGGTCCTTGGGGAAGGCGGGGGCGGACCACACGCTGGTCCGCCCCCGACGCATGTCCTGGTTCACCTCAGCCCGTCGAGTTCCGCGAAAAGCAACGCTCACTTCGGCCCCCGTCGACGTTGAGTCGCGCCTCAGATCGCCGCAGCGACCGCACCCTTGCTGATCAGCAGTTGGCCCGCGGCGTACGTCGCCATCACCACTGTCTCGCTGCGTGCCGGCGCTGACTTCCACCAGAACTTCCGCATGCCCAGCAGGGTGTCGGAGGTCGCGAAGAGTGCGGCGCCGGCGAAGATCCGGCGGCGGGCCCGCCCGGGAAGGGCCGGGTCGAGGTTGCCGGCGTGGCCGAGCATCGACGAGAGCAGCGCGGTATATCCGAGCACGGCCGGGCCGAGGACCAACTCCTCACGCGCGGCACCGATCGCCATCGCCGGCCCGCCGGAGAGGAACAGCGCGGCGGCCGCCTTGCCCGCCTTCGCCGCCCGCAGTCTCGTACGCCTGTTGCGCACGCGTCGGAAACCGGTGATGTACGCCGCGTGCCCGACCCCGAACGAGCCGGCTCCGGCCGCGAACAACTCGGTGCTGCCCTCGCCGAGGAGCAGGACGTCCCCGCCCCAGCCGGCGATCTGACCGGCGATGGTGGTCGCGAGCAGAGGGGAGGTGCGGGCCCGCTCGTCGGTCACCAACGAGGCGGTGAGGACCGGCATCAGGGCGGTCTTGGTGATCATCCGGGCGCGATGCGCGCGTGGATCCTGTGACCCCGACAGCCAGGAGTCGAGGGCGCCCAAGCCGATGTATCCGAGGGTCAACGCGGTGGAGCGGGAGAGTCGCGGCACCCGTGGAGACTAGCGGCTCAGTGCCCGAATCCGGACAGTGCCGGGTCCGCCTCCTCGATCCGCAGCGTGGTCGCCGGCCCGGTAGTGGTGACGGTGCCGGGCACCGTGTGCGTGGGCCCGCCGTTGACGGAGTACGTCGCCGACCAGGTCACGCGTACGGACGGGTGCACCGTCACGTGGGCGTGCTGGTAGCGGTGCACGATCGTCTTCTTGGGGTACGCCGCGCCGGCGGTGTGTGTCGTGGCGCTGCTGCCGTCGCCGTACCGCCACCGGAAGGTGCTCGGCCGGATCGAGAGATGTACGTGCTGGCCGAGCAGGGTCACGGTGCGCTGCAGCGGCCCGACCCCGGTGTGGAAGATGGTCTCCAGATTGACCAGCGTCCTGCGGTGCGGTTGCGCGATCGTCTCCGCCCGCGGCAACGCGATCCGCCGCAACGCGCTGAGCACCATCGCCGGCGTGATCACCGGCCGGTTCGCGGCCGAGAGCGGCATGCAGGCCAGCGTGCCGCTTTGTGTTGGCTTCGGGACGATCCGCCAGCGGCGCATCAAAGTCTTGCCCGGGGGGCATCGCATGCGATCGCTGCAGATCCCCTGTCCGCCGGGGACCGTGTTCGCGCGTTCTTCGCAGACTGGCCGCCAGATCCACACCTCGCGCGGGTGTCCTGCGCCGTTGTGGTCGGCACTGTTGTCGTTCGAGCCGCCCGCGTGTTGGCCCGAGTTGCATTGCGACTGGACGTAGATCGCACTGCTGGCCGCTGCGCTGGAAGAACAACTCGACGCATCTGCTCGCGTAAGGGGGACACCAATTGTGAGAATCGCAAGGCTTAGCCCCGCTGCGATGACTATTTTGCGCGCGACCACTGCGCCACCCTCCATCCCTGCAGCGTCCATTTCGGGAACACGCTGAGCACATTCGTGCCGCCCCGGGCGCGCCTGCCAGTGCCGTTGTCATGCACCACGGATGGTGCAATCTTGATCGTCACATCGACCACGTAATCGCCGTACTCGGACGGCGAAATGGCGTCCATGACCTGGAGCACCGTCGTAAACCCGCCCTCGAAACGGCCGCCACGCGCATACAGCCGCGCGATGAATCGCGTGGTGCTAGTGCATGAGCGACATCTCTCCAAACCTGCTCGTTCAAGTTCGTCGACGCTGCCGGTCGCCTGGGCGTAGTTGATGAGCGCTATGTAGTGCCGTACGAATGCGATCGCACCGGCCTTGGTGTGCTGTTGCGCCGCTGCGGGGAGCGCCGGGGGCGGTGCCGTGGATGGGGAGCTGGACGGCGGGGTGGACGGCGAGGAAGAGGTTGTCGCGTCGGCATCGGCGGCGCCCGAACCGCCGCAGCCTGCCACCGCGAGGAGTCCGAGGAGGACGAGGACGAGCGCGAGCGCGGCAGGGGGTGCCGCGCGCCCGCGCACCGATGCGTGCATGGCCAGATCCACCCTTCCCGAGAGGTGTAGCTCTGTCTCTGGAGATCTTGCTACCCCGGAGGCGCTGCCGCTACACCCGATCGCGAACCTGTGGATAACGTTCTCGGGGCCCAGGCTCAGTGTCGGATCCGGCGTCCGCCGGCCGGATGGGACGGCGCCGACGGTGCTGCCTGCGCCGCGGTGCGATCCGCGAGCACTTTCCCGGCCAGTTGCAGCGCGAGGAACAAGCAGCACACGGCGCCGATCGTGGCGATGACCAGGAGCACCCAGGCGCGGGCATTCCCGGTGCGTACCTGCCCGCCGATCTGGATGGCGAGGTAGACCAGCACCACCCAGGCGACGAACGTCGCGAGGGCTCCGAGCGTGAGGCGCACGCGTCTGCCCCGGCCGGGGTGTGCGGGGGCCGGTCCGCTGTGCTTGCCCACGATCAACATCATGGCCCATCGGGTCGTGACACGCCGATGGACACCGGCTTTCAACGCGCTGACCTGCGGGTTTGCACGATGACGGCACCTGTTTGGAAAACGTTGTCGCGACGTGTTGCGCGTCACTCACCGCGGGCGTACGGTAACCACTACATCTAGTAGTTACACCGATGTGGTTCTCCACATCTAGTTCCACAGGAAAACCGTCGTACCCCACAGGGAGACTGGGTTTTCCACAGGTGATCGAGCGAGAGGAGGCCCGCGATGCACTGCCCATTCTGCCGCTGTGTGGAGACCAGGGTGCTCGACTCGCGGGTCGCCGACGACGGTTCTTCGATCCGTCGGCGCCGGGCATGCACGAAGTGCGAGAAGCGTTTCACCACTGTGGAGCAGATGCAGTTGACCGTGCTCAAGCGCAGTGGCGCGTGTGAGCCGTTCAACCGCGACAAGGCGGTCGCCGGGGTGGCCAAGGCGTGCAAGGGCCGTCCGGTCGACGCCGACGACCTCGCCCGCCTGGGCCAGACGGTTGAGGACGTCCTGCGCGACAAGGGTTGGGCGGAGGTGCCGGCCCATGAGATCGGGCTGGCGATCCTCGGTCCGCTGCGTGAGCTCGACGAGGTCGCGTACCTGCGCTTCGCGAGCGTCTACCGCGCCTTCGCCTCCGCCGACGACTTCGAGTCCGAGATCGCGATGCTCCGAGCAACACGCCACGAGCCCGAGATCGCGCCGGTCGCGGCCGGCGCCGAGCGCGAGCCCGTCACCACCGGGTGACCCACAGACTGCCCGGCGCGTAGTGGGGAAGCTGCGCGCCGGGCGACCAAGCATCAGCAACACCAGCAACACAGGGCAGTACGAGCAGGGCAGTACGAGCAGCACCAGACCGCACACCAGTTCCAGGGAAGAAGGGGCACATGACCGAGACGGCGAACAGCAGGTCCACGGAGACCACGACGGGCCTGAGCATCCAGCGGGTGTTCTCCACCGAGGGCGTGCATCCCTACGACGAGGTCACCTGGGAGCGCCGCGACGTCGTGCAGACCAACTGGAAGACCAACGAGACGGTCTTCGAGCAACGCGGTGTCGAATTCCCCGACTTCTGGACCATCAATGCCTCGACGATCGTCACCACGAAGTACTTCCGGGGCGCGGTGGGCACCGATGTGCGCGAGTGGAGCCTCAAGCAGCTCATCGACCGGGTCGTGAAGACGTACTCCTCCGCGGGCCTCGAGCACGGCTACTTCGCGTCGACGGCAGATGCCGAGCTCTTCGAGCACGAGCTCACCTGGCTGCTGGTGCACCAGTACTTCTCGTTCAACTCCCCGGTCTGGTTCAACGTCGGCACCAAGAGCCCCCAGCAGGTGTCCGCGTGCTTCATCCTCTCCGTCGACGACTCGATGGACTCGATCCTGAACTGGTACAAGGAGGAGGGCTTCATCTTCAAGGGCGGCTCCGGCGCCGGCCTGAACCTCTCCCGGATCCGCTCGTCCAAGGAACTGCTCTCCAGCGGCGGCACCGCGTCCGGTCCCGTGTCGTTCATGCGCGGCGCCGACGCGTCTGCGGGCACCATCAAGTCCGGCGGTGCCACCCGGCGCGCGGCCAAGATGGTCGTCCTCGACGTCGACCACCCCGACATCGAGGAGTTCGTCGAGACCAAGGCGCGCGAGGAGGACAAGATCCGCGCGCTGCGCGACGCCGGCTTCGACATGGACCTCGGCGGCCGTGACATCACCAGCGTGCAGTACTAGAACGCCAACAACTCGGTCCGCGTCACCGACGAGTTCATGCGGGCCGTCGAGGACGGCACCGAGTTCGGACTGCGCGCCCGTGGCACCCACGAGGTCATCGAGACCGTCGATGCCCGCGAGCTGTTCCGCAA
>DASVMH010000189.1:0-6450 GCA_036384455.1 Marmoricola sp.
GGTCCGGGGTCAGCCCCGGCACCCCGCAACCGGAGATCGCTGCCGCGGCGACCCCGGCACCCGCACCGAGGATCGCCCGCCGCGTCAGGCTCACGCGTCGATCGTCTCGGCGTCGACCTCGTAGGCGGACTCCACGATGAAGTCCTTGCGCGGCGCGACGTCCCCACCCATCAGGAGTTCGAAGACCGCCGCGGCCTCCTCGGCGTCGTTGATGGTGAGCTTGCGCAAGGTGCGATGCCGCGGATCCATCGTGGTCTCGGCCAACTGGTGGGCGTCCATCTCGCCCAGACCCTTGTAGCGCTGGACCGGGTCCTTCCAGCGCACACCCTTCTTCGTCAGCTCGGCCAGCTTCCGCTGCAACTCCGGGTCGGAGTAGGTATAGATGTACTTGTCCATCCCCTTCTTCGGGTTGGACAACTCAATGCGATGCAGCGGTGGCACTGCCGTGAACACGCGGCCGGCCTTGACCATGTCGGGCATGTATTTGAAGAACAACGTCGCCAGCAGGCAGCGGATGTGCGCACCGTCGGAGTCCGCGTCGGCCATGAAGATCACCCGGCCGTACCGCGCCGCATCGAGATCGAAGGTACGCCCGGAGCCGGCCCCGACCACCTGGATGATCGAGGCGCACTCGGCGTTCTTGAGCACGTCGGAGACGCTCGCCCGCTGGACGTTGAGGATCTTGCCCCTGATCGGCAGCAGCGCCTGGAACTCGGAGGTGCGCGCCAGCTTGGCCGTCCCCAGGGCCGAGTCGCCCTCGACGATGAACAACTCGGTGCGATCGACATCGTTGGAACGGCAGTCGGCGAGTTTCGCCGGCAGCGCGGAGGACTCCAGGGCGTTCTTGCGGCGCTGGGTGTCGCGCTGCTGTCGGGCCACGATGCGCGTCTTCGCCGCACCGGCGACCTTCTCCATCACGAGTTTCGCCTGGGCCTTCTCGGCCCGCTTGGTCGAGGTGAGGAACTTCTTCAACTCCGCGGCGACGACCTTGCGGACCGCGCTGCGCACGGCGGGCGTGCCCAGCACCTCCTTGGTCTGACCCTCGAACTGCGGCTCCGCCAGACGCACCGTGACGACCGCGGTCATCCCCTCCATGACGTCGTCCTTGACGACGTCGGCGTCGTTGACCTTCAACGCGCGGGTGGCGCGCATCGCGTCGTTGAACGTCTTCGTGAGCGCGGCCTCGAAGCCGGCGACGTGGGTGCCGCCCTTCGGAGTGGCGATCACGTTCACGAACGAGCGCATCTCGGTGTCGTACGAATTGCTCCACCGCACCGCGACATCGACGCCGAGTTCGCGCTCGACGTCCTGCGGAGTCATGTGACCGCGGTCATCGAGCAGCGGCACCGTCTCGGTGAAGGTGTCCGAGCCCTGCAGGCGCAGCACATCGGTCACCGGATCGCCGGCGGACAAGAACTCGGTGAACTCCGAGATCCCGCCCTCGTGCTTGAAGCTCTCCGTCACCGGCTCGGACCCACGAAGGTCGGAGAGCACGATCTCCAGACCCGGGACGATGAACGACGTCTGCCGGGCCCGCCCGACGAGGCCGTCCCATTCGAACGTCGCGTCCTTGGTGAAGATCTGCCGATCCGGCCAGAACCGGATCCGGGTGCCCGTCTTCGTCTTGGCCACCCGCTTGCCCTTGCGGGTCAGTCCGCCCTTCGCGGTGAACGTCGCCCTGGGACCGTCTCCGTCG
Source organism: Marmoricola sp. (assembly GCA_036384455.1). GTDB lineage: Bacteria > Actinomycetota > Actinomycetes > Propionibacteriales > Nocardioidaceae > Marmoricola. The sequence continues at coordinate 1,697 of DASVMH010000189.1, forward strand.
AAGACGCCCGGAACGCCACGCTGGAAGCTCATCCCCTGCTGCGACGGCGGCCGGTCGACGTCCACGTCGAGGCGCGCCGACAGCGCATTCACCACCGAGGCCCCGACGCCGTGCAGACCGCCGGTGGCGACGTACGAGCCGCCACCGAACTTGCCGCCCGCGTGCAACTTGGTGAACACGACCTCGAGGCCCGAGAGGCCGGTCTTCGGCTCCTTGTCGACCGGGATGCCGCGGCCGTTGTCGAAGATCTCCACCGAGTCGTCCGGATGCAGAGTGACCTCGACCCTCGTGGCCGCAGCGGCGAGCGCCTCGTCGACGCCGTTGTCGATGATCTCCCACACGCAGTGCATCAGCCCGCGGGTGTCCGTCGATCCGATATACATCCCGGGCCGCTTGCGGACCGCCTCGAGACCCTCGAGGACGAGGAGGTGTTGGGCGTTGTAGGTGTTGTCGATCGTCGCGGCCTTTCTCGGGTCTGCCCCCGGCGGGCACCCCAAATCTACAAAACCCCGCGTCCGACACGTGGGAGGCCTCACAATCGGATTCCCACCTGGGTGATTGGATGGTTCCAGCAGGACACAGCAGACAAAGTCGGCGAACCCGGGAATCCTGGGGACGCCGGCGACGTTGAGCAAGTCGAAGAGAAGGAGGGACCAGTGAGCACAGCAACTGCCCCGAGCGGAACCCCGCTCACCGCGATCGACCGCTGCGACCGCTGCGGCGCCCAGGCCTACCTGCGCGTCCAACTGCAGGCGGGAGGCGAGCTCCTCTTCTGCGCGCATCACGCCCGCGAGCACGGCGAGAAGCTTCGTGAGATCGCCGCCGACTTCCACGACGAGACCCACAAGCTCGCCGACACCCCCGCGGTAGCGCCGGAGGGCGAGCACTGAGTCAGGCATCCGACATCACTGACGTTCGCGGCCCCGGTCATCTGACCGGGGCCGCCGTCATCGTGCCGGATTCCCCGGGCTCGTGAACGGCGCCGACACGCTGGTGGGGCTCGCGATCCTCGTGGGTCTCGTCGGCGTCTTCGTACCGATGCTTCCGGGCTCGCTCCTGATCGGTGCCGCCATCGTCGTGTGGGGCTGGCACACCGGCGGCACTACCGCCTGGTCGATCGTGGCCCTCTGCCTGGTGGTCCTGGTGGTCGGCGCGATCGTGAAGTACGTCATCCCGGGGCGGCGGTTGCGCGACGCAGGCGTGCCCACGGGGACCCTCCTCGCGGGCGGCGTGCTCGGCATCGCCGGGCTGTTCGTCGTGCCCGTCGTGGGGTTCGTGCTCGGCTTCCTGCTCGGCGTCTTCGTGATGCAGTGGCGTCTGCTCGGGCGCGACCGGGCCTGGCCGGCGACCTGGCAGGCGGTGAAGGCGATCGGCCTCGGGATGCTCATCGAGTTCTCGTGCGCCGCCTGCGCCGCGCTCATCTGGGTGATCGGCGTCGTGGTGATCTGATGCTCGCAGTGGCCCTGGCGATCTCCGGCGCGCTCGCGTACGGCTTCTCCGACTTCCTCGGCGGGCTGCTCTCCCGCCGGGGCGCGTTGTGGCCCACGGCGCTCACCGCGTGCACCGGCGCACTCCTCGGGACACTCGTCCTCGCCGTGACCGTGACCGGGACGCCCGCCGGCTCCGACTTCGGCTGGGCCCTGGCAGCGGGACTCGGCAGTGGCGCGGGTACGGCCTTCCTCTACCGCGGCATGGCCGCCGGACGCATGGGGGTGGTGGCTCCCATCTCCGCCGTGGGCGCGGCCGCGATACCCGTGCTCGCGGGCGTCGCCGGTGGCGAGCGCCCGGGGATCCTCGTCTGGCTCGGGATCGCCGCCGCCTTCCCGGCGATCTGGCTCGTGGCACGCGAGGAGTCCACTCTTCCTGCGGCGAGCTCGTCCGGGGCTCTGGACGGTGCCGCCGCCGGCATCGGCTTCGGTGTCCTGTTCGCCGCTCTCGGACAGGTGCCTACGTCATCGGGCTACTGGCCCCTGGCGCTCACCCAGGCTGTCTCCGTCGTCGGCGTCGCGGTCGCCGCTCTGGCCATCCGGGCCGATCCCTGGCCGCGGCGGGCGGCCGACTGCGGTGGCCTGGTCAGCGGCCTTCTCGCCGCACTCGCCGTGTGGTGCTTCCTGCTCGCGACCGACCATGGCCTGCTCACCGTGTCCGCGGTCCTGGTCTCGCTCTACCCCGCGAGCACGGTGCTGCTCGCCGTGCTCGTCCTGCGTGAACACATCCACCGCGCCCAGGCGCTCGGACTCGCCCTGTGCGCGGTCACGGTCGTCCTGGTCGCCCTGGGGTGACCGCGCCGAGCCGTCAGTTCGTCACCACCACCACGATGTCGCCACCGATGAGGTATTGCCCGTCATCCTCAGTGACCACCCGTTCGTTCGCGGTGCGTGCCAGGAACCCGTGACCGTTGGCGACACACGCCGGCGCGGCTTGGACGTCGGCGCGCGCCACCCGCGCATCGGGGTAGGTCGCGCGACGGTTCCCGGCCACGCTCGTGAGGATGCCGCCGTACGTCCCGACGGCGTCCGCCCGCCAGGCCTGGACGTCGCATCCCCGCGCACCGATAGCCGTGGCCGTCGCGAAGTCGGGCTCCCACGTCCGTCCGCTCACCTCGGTCGCCTGTGAGGCGAGCGTCGTCACCGGCGCCCCTGTGCGGAGACTCCGGGTCTGGAGCTTGATCGTCTGCGGTGCGCGATGACTGTTGGGATCGGCGTACTGCGTCCATGTGAGTCGGACCCGATGGTTGAGCGCGACCGCACTCAACTGGCTCGCACCCATCCGGTGCCACACCTTCTGCCAGTGCCGATGCGCGCCATGCCGCGCGAAGACGTCGTACTGGGTGGGCCAGTAGGCCTCGGTGTCCAGCGTCGAGACCCAGGTCCTGCTCGCGCGTCCCACGACGAGGGTCTCGGACCCGTCCGGCGCGACCAGCAGCTGCCCGGTCTCGACCATGCCTCCCGTCTTGACGCGGTGTCCCGACCAGGTCCCACCGGGCGAGCGGTACGACACGATGACGTGCCCGTTGCCGCCCCGCGGCTGGGTCGTCTCGGCGACGTGGATGCCGCCGCGGGCGTCGAGCCCCACCTGCGAGGGGAAGTAGAGGTTGTGGGGCAGCGTCACCACATGCCATCCGTGGCCCGGACGGTGCACCGCCAGGACGGACCGACCCATGCGGGTCGTCGACAAGACGACCACCTCGCCGCGGGAGTTGACCGCCACTCCGCCGCTGTCGACACCGGTGAAGGAGGACCGGGGCACCTGATAGACCTTCGACCACGACCCGTCGTGGCGGCGCAACCGGACCTGGGTGCGCGCATCGTCGCCCACCGACTTCGACCACATCACCGCACCCACACCACGCGCGTTCACGGCGACCTGGGCGCTGTCGAGCTGGCGGTCGACCCTGCCCAGCCGCTTCGTGGTCCGCCAGATCCGGTGCGCGCCACCCTGGAGGCTCACCCGAGCCACCAGTTCGGTGTTCGCATGGTTGAGCGGCGCTGCCTTCTCGGCCACCAGGAGCAGGCCGTGTGTGCCGAACGGGGTCAGTGACGGGTTCACCGCTCCCGTGATCGCCGGTGGATCACTCGCCGCCCGCGCCCCCGCGGGCACCGCGAGGGCCCCCGCGGCGGTCAGAGCCGCAGCCACGATCGTCCCGAGTCGTCGTGCCATCCGAGATCTCACCGTCCGTCCTGGGTGTACCTGTCACACCTAGGACGTAACGGCGACCCGGATGGTTGCCTCGCTCAGTCGAGCCCGATGTCGACCGACACTGCGGGGCTCGACTCCGGCGAGGGCTCGTTCCTCGCCCCCACCTCCGCCTCGCTCCTCGGTCAGTCGAGGTAGTCCCGGAGCACCTGAGAGCGACTGGGATGCCGCAGCTTCGACATCGTCTTGGACTCGATCTGGCGGATCCGCTCACGGGTGACGCCGTAGACCTTGCCGATCTCGTCGAGGGTCTTGGGCTGGCCGTCGGTGAGACCGAAACGCATCGACACGACGCCGGCCTCACGCTCGGAGAGCGTGTCCAGCACGGCGTGCAACTGCTCCTGCAGCAAGGTGAACGACACAGCGTCGGCGGGCACGATCGCCTCGGAGTCCTCGATCAGGTCCCCGAACTCCGAGTCGCCGTCCTCGCCGAGCGGCGTGTGCAACGAGATCGGCTCGCGGCCGTACTTCTGGACCTCGACGACCTTCTCCGGAGTCATGTCGAGCTCCTTGGCGAGCTCTTCGGGAGTGGGTTCGCGGCCGAGGTCCTGCAGCATCTGCCGCTGGACACGGGCCAGCTTGTTGATGACCTCGACCATGTGCACGGGAATGCGGATCGTCCGGGCCTGGTCGGCCATCGCGCGGGTGATCGCCTGCCTGATCCACCAGGTGGCGTACGTCGAGAACTTGTAGCCCTTGGTGTAGTCGAACTTCTCGACCGCGCGGATCAGACCGAGGTTGCCCTCCTGGATCAGGTCGAGGAAGAGCATGCCGCGGCCGGTGTAGCGCTTGGCGAGGGACACGACCAGCCGGAGGTTCGCCTCGAGGAGGTGGTTCTTGGCGCGCCGGCCGTCGGCGGCGATCCACTCGAGCTCGTCGAGCATCTTCACCGAGATCTTGCCGCCCTTGCCGAGCTTCTCCTCCGAGAACAGGCCGGCCTCGATCCGCTTGGCGAGCTCGACCTCCATCTCCGCGTTGAGCAGCGGCACCTTGCCGATCTGCTTGAGGTAGTCCTTCACCGGGTCGGCGGTCGCACCGGCGACCATCACCTGCTGCTC